>NZ_JBSSEW010000008.1:0-248616 GCF_054062095.1 Pseudomonas sp. TE6288 | reverse complement strand
TGATCAAGCGGATGGCTTACGGCTACCGGGACAGCGAATTCTTTTTCATGAAGATCAAGTATGACTTTCCCGGCAATCCGTGAAGAACCTTTTTTATACCTTCCGAACGGTATCCACGATCCCTGTAGGAGCGGCTTTAGCCGCGATGCAAGCACCGCAGTAGCTGGCACCCGCTTCGCGGGTGATCGCGGCTGAAGCCGCTCCTACAGGGGTGGCACATATATCTCTATATGGAATAAACAAATGAAAAAATATGATTTATAGGTATATGTGACGAGCTGTT
This sequence comes from Pseudomonas sp. TE6288, assembly GCF_054062095.1. Lineage (NCBI taxonomy): Bacteria > Pseudomonadati > Pseudomonadota > Gammaproteobacteria > Pseudomonadales > Pseudomonadaceae > Pseudomonas > Pseudomonas sp. TE6288. The sequence continues at coordinate 248,333 of NZ_JBSSEW010000008.1, read as the reverse complement.
AAGGTCGTTACATCCAGCGGGGACAACCCCTCGCGGCCCTGCAATCGAATCGAAGGAAGCGCTTTCAATGCTGGTTGTCTCTGTCGGTGGTAGCCCCAGTCTTCGTTCACGCTCCGGCGTGCTGCTAGAACGCTCGCGCGACTGGCTGCAGGAGCGGGGCGTCGAAGTGGTGAGCTTCCAGGTGCGTGAGTTTCCCGCCGAAGATCTGCTGCATGCCCGTTTCGACAGCCCGCAGGTGCGCCACTTCAACGAACTTGTAGCCCAGGCCGACGGCCTGGTGGTGGCCACCCCGGTGTACAAGGCGTCCTTCGCCGGGGCCTTGAAGACCTTGCTCGACCTGCTGCCCGAGCGGGCCCTGGAACACAAGGTGGTATTGCCGATCGCAACCGGTGGCAGCATCGCCCACATGCTGGCCGTGGACTACGCGCTCAAGCCCGTGCTGTCGGCCCTCAAGGCGCAGGAGACCCTGCAAGGGATCTTCGCCGACGACAGCCAGATTGCCTACGGTGAGGGCGCCAGGCCCGCACAACTGGCCGCTGCCCTGGAGCAGCGCCTGCAGGATTCGCTGGAAACGTTCCACAGCGCCATGGCGCGCCGGCCCCAACCTGTCGCCCCCGGCGTGCTCAACGAACGCCTGATCAGTGCCCGCTGGAGTATCTGAACCAGGCTTGACCGCTCCATCGCTGTCCCCACCTTACTCGCCCGCCAACGAGGCAAGCAGGTGCTACCCGAACCCAACTCGTACAGGAGAGCGCCATGCGCACAGTCTTCTTGCGTCGTGGTCTGGTCGCCCTGTTCGCGGCGGCTGTGTCCTTCGGCGCCATCAGCCAAGCCCAGGCCGAGAGCCTGCGTATCGGTTACCAGAAATACGGCACCCTGGTGCTGCTCAAGGCCAAGGGTTCACTGGAAAAGCGCCTGAAGGAACAGGGCATCGACGTGCAATGGACCGAGTTCCCCGGAGGGCCACAGCTGCTCGAAGGGCTCAACGTCGGCTCCATCGACTTTGGCGTGACCGGCGAAACGCCGCCGGTGTTTGCCCAGGCCGCGGGCGCCGATCTGCTCTACGTCGCCTATGAGCCGCCAGCTCCGCACAGCGAGGCGATCCTGGTGCCGAAGGGGTCGACGATCCAGTCGGTGAAGGAGCTCAAGGGCAGGAAAGTCGCCCTCAACAAGGGTTCCAACGTGCATTACCTGCTGGTGCGTGCCCTGGAAGACGCCGGTCTCAAGTACACCGATATCCAGCCCGTCTACCTGCCCCCGGCCGATGCCCGCGCCGCCTTCGAGCGCGGCAGTGTCGATGCCTGGGTGATCTGGGATCCGTACCAGGCCGCCGCCGAGCAACAGCTGCAGGCACGCACCCTGCGTGACGGCAAGGACCTGGTCGACAACCATCAGTTCTATCTCGCCACCCGCAGCTATGCCACCCAGCACCCGGCGGTGATCAACACCCTGGTCGAAGAAGTGCGCGCCGTGGGCGAATGGTCCCAGGCCAATCCGCAGCAGGTCACCGACCAGGTTGCGCCGTTGCTCGGCCTGCCCGCCGACATCACCCTGACTTCGGTCAAGCGCCAAGGCTACGGAGCCGCGCCGCTGACCCCGGAAGTGATCGCCGCACAGCAGAAGATTGCCGACACCTTCCAGGCCCTGAAGCTGATTCCCAAGCCCTTGAGCATCAAGGACGTGATCTGGACACCCCCGGCCAAGGTCGCCAGTGCGCCTTGAACGTTTCGCCTGCGCCGGGGCGTCGCCCCGGCATGAGCCACCCTTGAGGAGACAACTCCAATGAGCCTTAACATTTTCTGGTTCCTCCCTACCCATGGTGACGGCAAGTACCTGGGCACCAGCGAAGGCGCCCGCGCCGTCGACCACGGTTACCTGAGCCAGATCGCCCAGGCCGCCGACCGCCTGGGCTTCGGCGGCGTGCTGATCCCCACTGGACGTTCCTGCGAGGACTCCTGGCTGGTGGCGGCGTCGCTGATCCCGGTGACCGAGCGCCTGAAGTTCCTGGTGGCCCTGCGCCCGGGGATCATCTCGCCGACCGTCGCCGCCCGTCAGGCCGCGACCCTGGATCGTCTGTCCAACGGCCGTGCATTGTTCAATCTGGTGACCGGTGGCGATCCGGACGAACTGGTCGGTGATGGCCTGCACCTGAACCATCAGGAACGCTATGAGGCGTCAGTGGAATTCACCCGTATCTGGCGCAAGGTGCTCGAAGGCGAAACGGTCGACTACGACGGCAAGCACATCCAGGTCAAAGGCGCCAAGCTGCTCTACCCGCCGATCCAGCAGCCGCGCCCGCCGCTGTACTTCGGTGGCTCGTCTGACGCTGCCCAGGACCTGGCCGCCGAGCAGGTCGAGCTGTACCTGACCTGGGGCGAGCCGCCGACCGCGGTGGCCGAGAAGATTGCTGCGGTACGTGAGAAAGCGGCCGCCCAGGGCCGTGAAGTGCGCTTCGGCATTCGCTTGCACGTGATTGTGCGGGAAACCAACGAGGAGGCCTGGGCCGCCGCCGACAGGCTGATCTCGCACCTGGACGACGACACCATCGCCCGCGCCCAGGCGTCGCTGGCGCGCTTCGACTCGGTCGGTCAGCAGCGCATGGCCGCGCTGCACGGTGGCAAGCGCGACAAGCTCGAAGTGGCGCCGAACCTGTGGGCCGGTGTCGGCCTGGTGCGTGGTGGCGCCGGCACCGCGCTGGTGGGCGATGGCCCGACCGTCGCGGCGCGGGTCAAGGAATACGCCGATCTTGGCATCGATACCTTCATCTTCTCGGGCTATCCACACCTCGAAGAGTCGTACCGGGTCGCCGAGCTGCTGTTCCCGCATCTGGACGTGCAGCGCCCGGAGCAGCCGAAAACCGGCGGCTACGTGAGCCCGTTCGGTGAAATGGTCGCCAACGACATCCTGCCCAAATCCGTGTCGCAGAGCTGAGGGCCGGGGCCATGAGTCGTGCATCCACCACCACCTGGTCCAAGCGCCTGGCGCCCTGGGCCCTGCCGATCCTGCTGCTGGCGGTATGGCAGTTGGCGGTCAGCGCAGGCTGGCTGTCGACCCGCATCCTGCCGGCGCCGAGCGCGGTGGTCAGTGCCGGCGTCGAGCTGGTGCGCAGTGGCCAGATCTGGACCCACCTGGCCATCAGCGGCTGGCGTGCCGGCCTGGGCTTCGTGATCGGCGGCAGTCTCGGCCTGTTGCTCGGCTTCATCACCGGCCTGTCGAACTGGGGCGAGCGCCTGCTCGACAGTTCGGTGCAGATGATCCGCAACGTGCCGCACCTGGCGCTGATCCCGCTGGTGATCCTGTGGTTCGGCATCGACGAGTCGGCAAAGATTTTCCTGGTGGCCCTGGGGACGCTGTTCCCCATCTACCTGAACACCTATCACGGGATCCGCAATGTCGATCCGGCGCTGGTGGAGATGGCGCGCAGCTACGGGCTGTCGGGCTTCGCGCTGTTCCGTCAGGTGATCCTGCCGGGGGCGCTGCCTTCGATCCTGGTCGGCGTGCGTTTCGCCCTGGGTTTCATGTGGCTGACGTTGATCGTCGCCGAGACCATCTCGGCCAATGCCGGTATCGGCTATCTGGCGATGAACGCCCGCGAATTCCTGCAGACCGACGTGGTGGTGCTGGCCATCGTCCTGTACGCGGTACTCGGCAAGCTCGCCGACCTGGCCGCCCGTGGCCTGGAGCGTGTGTGGCTGCGTTGGCACCCGGCCTACCAGGTGACGAAGAAGGAGGGCGTGTGATGACGGTACTCAAGGCACAACCGCCACGCCTGCTGCGTGGCATCCCCCTGGCGGCCAGGGACCTGCGTCGTACGTTCGGCCAGCGCGAAGTGCTGCGCGGGATCGATCTGCACATTCCGGCTGGCCAGTTCGTCGCCATCGTGGGTCGCAGTGGTTGCGGTAAAAGCACCTTGCTGCGCCTGCTGGCCGGGCTCGACCAGCCCAGTGGCGGCCAATTGCTGGCGGGCGCCGCAGCGCTTGCCGAGGCCCGCGAGGATACCCGGCTGATGTTCCAGGACGCGCGCCTGCTGCCCTGGAAGAAGGTGATCGACAACGTTGGCCTGGGGTTGTCCGGCAACTGGCGGCCACGCGCCCTGGAAGCCCTGGAGGCGGTCGGCCTGGTCGATCGCGCCAATGAGTGGCCGGCAGCCTTGTCCGGTGGCCAGAAACAGCGGGTGGCCCTGGCCCGGGCGCTCATTCATCAGCCGCGTCTGCTGCTGCTGGATGAGCCCTTGGGCGCGCTGGACGCCCTGACCCGTATCGAGATGCAGCAACTGATCGAGCGCCTGTGGCGCCAGCACGGTTTCACCGTGCTGCTGGTCACCCACGACGTCAGCGAAGCCGTCGCCGTGGCCGACCGAGTGATCCTGATCGAAGACGGCGCCGTCGGCCTGGACCTGGTCATCGACCTGCCGCGACCTCGAGTGCGGGGTTCGCACCGCCTGGCGGCGCTGGAAAGCGAAGTGCTCAACCGTGTTCTCTCCGTCCCGGGCACGCCGCCCGATCCGGAACCTGTCGGCCCGTTGCCCACGCAGTTGCGCTGGGCTCATTGAATCCCCGAAACCGCAAAAAGGAATGACGCCATGACCATCAAAGCCATCAACGTTCGCAACCAGTTCAAAGGCACCGTGAAGGAAATCCTCGAAGGCCCGGTACTGTCGGAAATCGACGTGCAGACCGCCTCTGGCATCGTCACCTCGGTTATTACCACCCGTTCCGTGAAGGAGCTCGAGTTGCAGGTGGGCAGCGAGGTGATCGCCTTCGTGAAATCGACCGAGGTGTCCATCGCCAAGCTCTGAAGTCTTGCACGGTACCTTTAGGGGCGGCTTTAGCCGCGATCACCCGCGGAGCGGGTGCCAGACATCGCGTTGGCTGCATTGCGGCTAAAGCCGCTCCTACAGGATATTTGCAGGGCTCAGGGTCAGCGCTTGGCCAGATAAGGCGGCAGATACAGCCCCAGATACGCCTCGAACACGCGCATCCCTTCCTCCGCCATGCGTGGCGTGATCGCCTCATGCAGCTGCATCGAGCGGGCATACACCCGGTCGCTCAGTTCCATCGCCAGGGCGAACACGTGCACATCCCTCGGCATCGCTGGCAACTGAAAGTGCCGGTCGAACAGCTGGTGCATCAACTCGCCCAGTTCCAGATCATGCTGGCGATCAGCCTGGACCACTTCGCTCAAACCATGCTGGGCGAGGATCAGTTGCCGCGCCGCAGCGTCTTCGTTGTAGATGGCGAGCATGCGCTGCTCGATCAGCCGCGACAGGCCATGCCAGGTGCTGAACGCCGCGCTGTCGATCTGTGCGCTCAAGGCTTCGCGAAAAGCCCGATGCACGTCGGCGGTCAGCGCCTCCAGCAAGGCCGGCACGCTGGCGAAGAAGTGATACACCGACGAGGGCGGAATCTGCGCCCGTTCGGCCACGCTGTAGATCGACAACCCCGCCACACCTTGGCCTGCCAGCAGCTCGCGCGCCGCGGCGAGGATCGCTTCGATCCTGGCCTGGCTGCTGGCGCGTGGCTTGCGCGGGGTGGCGGTGCGGTTCATCAGTTGCTGATTGCCAGGATGCTGGCCTGGTAGGCGCCGACGAACAGGTCGAAGTCACCGACCTCTTCCTGTTCCAGCTCGGACTGCTTGGCGATCGACTCGCGAGCCAGGGTTTCGAATACCTGTTGCTGCGCGCTGCTCAGTGGCTGCTCGCGGAAGCTCTCGGCGTGCAGGCGACTCTGGCGCAGGGAGAACTGGACGAAGCTCTCGTCATGTTCGGTCATGCGCGCCAGCACCTGGGCCGATGGCGTCAGCTCAGGGTCTTCGACCTTGGCCTGCTGTGCTTCCAGGGCCTTGGCGTGGTCATTGCCACCCTGGGCACGGTCGAGCAGCCCGGCCAGCTGGCCGATCCGCTCGATCAGTTCGCTTGCCCATTCCTTCAATGCGACCGGTTGGCCGTCACGGCGCAGCTCCAGGCCCGGGCGCCGACCTTCCTTGACCACGGTGAGGAAGTTGTCGGTGCACTGGCCGCACTCGCCGTTGTCCAGTTGCGGGCTCTCTTCGAGGGCGCAGAACAGCAGGAAGGCGTCGAGGAAACGGGCTTCGGTCAGGTCGATGCCCACTGGCAGGAACGGGTTGATGTCCAGGCAGCGCACTTCCACGTACTGCACGCCGCGCGAGGTCAGGGCCTGGATCGGCCGCTCGCCGGTGTAAGTGACGCGCTTGGGGCGGATATTCGAGTAGTACTCGTTCTCGATCTGCAGGATGTTGGTGTTCAACTGCACCCACTCGCCATCGACGTGCGTGCCGACCTCGACATAGGGCGGGTAGGGCGTGCCGACGGCCTTGCGCAGGCTATCGGTGTAGCTGGCCAGGTTGTTGTAGCAGGGCGTCAGGCCCGCCTGGGCGTTGCTCTGGTAGCCCAGGTCGCTCATGCGCAGGCTGGTGGCGTAGGGCAGGTACAGTGTTTCGGCGTCAAGCTCTTCGAGCTGGTGCGGGCGGCCGCGCAGGAAGCCTTTGTCCAGGGCCGGGGACGCGCCGAACAGGTACATCAGCAGCCAGCTGTAGCGGCGGAAGTTGCGGATCAGCGCGATATAGGCCGAGGACTGGTAGTCGCGGTCGTCCTGCTCGCCGCCTTCGGCATCGCGCAACAGCGGCCACAGCGCCTCGGGCAGCGAGAAGTTGTAATGGATGCCGGCGATGCACTGCATGGTGCGGCCGTAACGCAGGGCCAGGCCCTTGCGGTACACGTGCTTGAGCTTGCCGATGTTCGAGCTGCCGTACTCGGCGATCGGGATGTCTTCTTCGGCCGGCAACGCGCAGGGCATCGATGGGCTCCACAGGTACTCGTCACCGAGCTTGGTGTAGACGAAACGGTGGATCTGCTCGAGGCTCTCGAGCACCTTGGCAGGGTCCGCCAGGGCCGGGGTGATGAACTCCAGCAGCGACTCGGAGTAGTCGGTGGTGATCTGCTCGTTGGTCAGCGCCGAACCCAGGGCCTCGGGATGCGGGGTCTGGGCCAGGCGACCTTGGTCGGTCACGCGCAGGCATTCGCGCTCAATGCCGTGCAGGCACTGCTTGAGCAGGTCGATATTGTCGCCGAGCAGGCTCAGGCGGCGGTTGAGGAGGTCGCTCAAGATGGATTCCTTCACGCGTCAGTCGCCCCAATATGGGGGTAGAGATGACGGTCTACAAGGGTAGTTGGGAAAGGAACTGGCGTTGTCGCCTGGTTTACGCGGTTCCGTCGCTGGCCTGTATGCGTCTGATCGCGGGGCAAGCCCGCTCCCACGAAGCGTAGAAACGTTCGTGGGAGCGGGCTTGCCCCGCGATCAGGTGTACAGCATTACGCCGAAAATACCGCAGATCGGGGCCTGTCAGCTAGAGAACCGCGAAGGTTCCCTGCGCCTTGGCCACCAGCTTGTCGTCCTGGAGCACGTCGGCGTCGACCACGAGGGTGCGCCGTCCCGCATGCAGCACCCGGGCGGTGCACACGACCTCGCCCTCGCTGACGGCGCGCATGTAGTTGATCTTGCATTCGATGGTCACGCTCTGCTGGTCGAAGCCATGGCTGGCCGAGCAGGCCAGGCCCATGGCGATGTCGACCAGGCTGAAGATCGCCCCGCCGTGCAGCTTCTGGCCACGGTTGCGCAGGTGCGGCTCAAGTGCCAGGGCCACCTCTGCAACACCCGTTTCCAGGCGTTGCAGGCGGCAGCCGAGGAGCTGGCTGAAGGCGCTTTCGACGTACTCCTTCGGTACTTCCATCACTTCTTCTTCAGTTGCTTGGCGTTGGCGAACAGCGCCGCCATGGCGTTGTTGGCCGGCGCGGCGGTGGCGGTCTCGCGCTGGCGAGGCGCCTGCTGCTGACGGTTGCCGCCATTGCCGCGGTTGCCGCCACGGTTGCCCTCGACCTTCTCGCCCGGGGTATCGCTCATGCGCATGGACAGGCCGACGCGCTTGCGCGGGATGTCCACTTCCATGACCTTGACCTTGACCACGTCGCCGGCCTTGACCGCTTCACGCGGATCCTTGACGAACTTCTCCGACAGCGCCGAGATGTGTACCAGGCCATCCTGGTGCACGCCGATGTCGACGAAAGCACCGAAGTTGGTGACGTTGGTCACCACGCCTTCGAGGATCATGCCGGGTTCCAGGTCCTTCAGGTCCTCGACGCCGTCCTGGAAGGTGGCGGTCTTGAACTCCGGGCGCGGGTCGCGACCTGGCTTGTCGAGTTCCTGGAGGATGTCGGTGACGGTCGGCAGGCCGAAGGACTCGTCGGTGAATTTCTTCGGGTCCAGGCGCTTGAGGAAGCCGCTGTCGCCGATCAGCGAGCGGATGTCACGGTCGGTGTCGGCGGCGATGCGCTGCACCAGTGGGTAGGCTTCCGGGTGCACCGCCGAGGCGTCCAGCGGGTTGTCGCCGTTCATCACGCGCAGGAAGCCGGCGGCCTGCTCGAAGGTTTTCTCGCCCAGGCGGCTGACCTTTTTCAGCGCGGCGCGGGTGGCGAACGGGCCGTTGGCGTCGCGGTGGGCCACGATATTCTGCGCCAGGGTGGCATTGAGGCCGGAAATGCGCGTCAGCAGCGCCACCGAGGCGGTGTTGACGTCCACGCCCACGGCGTTCACGCAGTCCTCGACCACGGCGTCCAGGCCACGGGCCAGTTTCACCTGCGACACGTCGTGCTGGTACTGGCCGACACCGATGGATTTCGGGTCGATCTTCACCAGTTCGGCCAGCGGGTCCTGCAGACGGCGGGCGATGGACACCGCGCCGCGGATCGACACGTCCAGATCCGGGAACTCGCGGGCGGCCAGTTCAGAGGCCGAGTACACCGAAGCGCCAGCCTCGGAAACCATGATCTTGGTGATCTTCAGTGCCGGGTACTTCTTCACCAGCTCCGCCACCAGCTTGTCGCTCTCGCGGCTGGCAGTGCCGTTGCCGATGGCGATCAGCTCCACCGAGTGTTTGGCGCACAGCGCGGCCATCACGGAAATGGTGCGGTCCCAGTCGTTCTTCGGCGCGTGCGGGTAGACCGTGGTGTAGTCCAGCAGCTTGCCGGTGGCATCGACCACGGCGATCTTGCAGCCGGTGCGCAGGCCCGGGTCGAAGCCCAGGGTGGCGCGCGGGCCGGCCGGGGCGGCCAGCAGCAGGTCGTGCAGGTTGTGGGCGAAGACGTTGATCGCCTCGCCTTCGGCGTTGTCGCGCAGCTCGCCGAACAGGTCGGTTTCCAGGTGGGTGTAGAGCTTGACCTTCCAGGTCCAGCGCACCACCTCGCCCAGCCACTTGTCGGCGGGGCGGTTGCGGTTTTCGATGCCGACATGGTTGCCGATCATCACCTCGCACGGGTGCAGGGTGCCCGGCAGTTCTTCGCCGACCTTCAGCGAGGCGCTTAGCACGCCTTCGTTGCGCCCGCGGAAGATCGCCAGGGCACGGTGCGACGGCGCGGTGCGCAGCAGTTCGTCGTGGGCGAAGTAGTCGCGGAACTTGGCGCCTTCCTCTTCCTTGCCAGCGACCACGCGGGCGGTCAGTACCGCTTCCTGCTTGAGGAAGCTGCGCAGCTTGTCGAGCAAGGCGGCATCTTCGGCGAAGCGCTCCATCAGGATGTACTTGGCGCCTTCCAGGGCAGCCTTGGCGTCAGCCACGCCCTTGTCCGCGTCGACGAAGCGCGCGGCTTCGGCTTCCGGGTTCAGTTGCGGGTCGTTGAACAGCCCGTCGGCCAGCTCCCCCAGGCCTGCTTCCAGGGCGATCTGGCCCTTGGTGCGGCGCTTCTGCTTGTACGGCAGGTAGAGGTCTTCGAGGCGGGTCTTGGTATCGGCCAGCTTGATCTCGCGGGCCAGCTCCGGAGTCAGCTTGCCCTGCTCCTCGATGCTGGCCAGGATGCTGGCGCGGCGCTCGTCGAGCTCGCGCAGGTAGCGCAGGCGCTCTTCCAGGTGGCGCAGTTGGGTGTCATCCAGGCTGCCGGTCACTTCCTTGCGGTAACGGGCGATGAAGGGCACGGTCGATCCTTCGTCCAACAGGCCCACGGCCGCTTCGACCTGCTGTGGGCGCACGCCCAGTTCCTCGGCGATACGGCTGTTGATGCTGTCCATGAAAACCACCTGACAAATAGTGAATGCAAGGCCGCGGGTGGGCGTTAAGCCCCGGCGACACTGGGTGAAAACCGCGCATTATACCCATCGGGCCGGGCTTGCGGTGATGGCGCGGCGCCAGTCGTCGATGGGGCGGCAGTGGCACGGCGGGAAAAATCTGCTAACAATGCACACGGCACGCGCGGCAATGGCTACGCCATAATGCGCGGCGATATCAGAGGAGTAATTCATGACCAGCACCGCAAACGCCGTAGAAGGCGACAAGATTCTCATCGTCGACGACGACCCGGGCCTGAGCAGCCTGCTGGACCGTTTCTTCACCAGCAAGGGCTTCCGTGTCCGCACCGTGCCCAACGTCGAACAGATGGATCGCCTGCTGGCCCGTGAAGTGTTCAACCTGGTGGTGCTCGACCTGATGCTGCCTGGCGAGGACGGCCTGTCCGCCTGCAAACGCCTGCGCGCCTCGAACAACCAGATCCCGATCATCATGCTCACCGCCAAGGGCGATGAGCTCAGCCGTATCAAGGGTCTGGAACTTGGCGCCGACGACTACCTGGCCAAGCCGTTCAACCCGGATGAACTGGTGGCCCGGGTCAAGGCCGTACTGCGCCGCCAGGCCCCGGCTGTGCCAGGCGCGCCGGGGAGCGAGGAAGAGACCGTCACCTTTGGCGACTACGAATTGTCGCTGGCCACCCGCGAGCTCAAGCGCGGTGAAGAAACGCACATGCTCACCACCGGCGAGTTCGCCGTGCTCAAGGCCCTGGTGATGCACGCTCGCGAGCCGCTGACCCGCGACAAACTGATGAACCTGGCCCGTGGCCGTGAGTGGGATGCCCTGGAGCGTTCCATCGATGTGCAGATCTCGCGCCTGCGCCGGATGATCGAGCCCGATCCTTCCAAGCCGCGTTACATCCAGACCGTATGGGGTGTGGGCTACGTCTTCGTGCCGGACGGAAACGCCGGCAAATGAGCCTGCCGGCTCGTCAGGGTGCAGCAGGGCGACCCATGCGGGTCGCCCTGTTTTCGTCTACGGCGACCGGCCTTTTCAGCACAGTAGTTGATCGATGAAAACGCCTCTCTGGTTCCCGCAAAGCTTCTTCGCCCGCACCCTCTGGCTGGTGCTGATCGTCGTGCTGTTCTCCAAGGCGCTGACGCTCGTGTACCTGCTGATGAACGAGGACGTGCTGGTCGACCGCCAGTACAGCCACGGCGTGGCCCTGACGCTGCGTGCCTATTGGGCAGCGGATGAAGAGAACCGCGACCAGATTGCCGAGGCTGCCGGCCTGATCCGCGTGACCGGCGCCGGCGTGCCGGAGGGCGAGCAGCACTGGCCCTACAGCGAGATCTACCAGCGCCAGATGCAGGCCGAGCTGGGCGAGGACACCGAAGTGCGGTTGCGTATCCACGCGCCGCCCGCACTGTGGGTGAACGCCCCGAGCCTGGGCCCGGGCTGGCTCAAGGTGCCGCTGTATCCGCATCCGCTGCGCGGGCAGAAGATCTGGAACGTGCTTGGCTGGTTCCTGGCCATCGGCTTGCTGTCCACGGCTTCGGCCTGGATCTTCGTGCGCCAGCTCAACCAGCCGCTCAAGCGCCTGGTGTTCGCCGCCCGCCAGCTGGGCCAGGGGCGCAGCGTGCGCTTGCCGATTAGTGATACACCCAGCGAAATGACCGAAGTGTATCGGGCGTTCAACCAGATGGCCGAAGATGTCGAGCAGGCTGGGCGCGAACGCGAGCTGATGCTGGCGGGCGTTTCCCACGACTTGCGCACGCCGCTGACCCGGCTGCGGCTGTCGCTGTCGCTGATGGGCAACGAAAGCGACCTCAGTGAGGACATGGTCCGCGATATCGAGGATATGGACGCGATCCTCGACCAGTTCCTGGCCTTCATTCGCGACGGGCGCGACGAACCGGTGGAGGAGGTCGACCTGAACGACCTGATCTACGAAGTGGTGGCCCCCTACAACCAGCACAAGGAGCAGGTGCGCCTGTGCCTGGAGCCGATTCCACCGTTCCCGCTGCGCCGTGTGTCGCTCAAGCGCATGCTGGGCAACCTGATCGGCAACGCCCTGCATCACGCCGGCAAGGGGGTCGAGGTAGCGGCCTATGTGTCGGGTGACCAGAGCGCGCCTTATGTGGTGCTCAGCGTGCTGGATCGGGGGACGGGCATCGACGAGTCGGAGCTGGAGACCATCTTCAACCCGTTCATCCGTGGCGACCGGGCGCGGGGTGGCAAGGGTACCGGGCTGGGGCTGGCCATCGTCAAGCGTATCGCCGCGCAGCATGGCGGCAATGTCGAGTTGCGCAACCGCTCCGGTGGCGGGATCGAGGCGCGGGTGCGGTTACCGTTGGGGTTGTTGCTGCCGCGTAACGCCGTGTGATTGCCGGGGCCGCAAAGCGGCCCCGGAATATCAACCCTTGCCCTTGGTCCGCGTCTGATTCGGCCCGCTGTTCTTTTCCAGGTGCTCGATGATCATCCCGGCCACGTCCTTGCCGGTAGTCACCTCGATCCCCTCCAGGCCCGGCGACGAGTTCACTTCCATCACCAGCGGCCCATGATTCGAACGCAGGATATCCACACCCGCCACGCTCAGCCCCATCACCTTGGCTGCGCGAATCGCGGTCATGCGTTCTTCAGGGGTGATCTTGATCAGGCTGGCCACGCCCCCGCGATGCAGGTTGGAGCGGAACTCGCCCGGCTTGGCCTGGCGCTTCATCGAGGCGATCACCTTGTCGCCGACCACGAAGCAGCGGATATCGGCGCCGCCGGCCTCCTTGATGTACTCCTGGACCATGATGTTCTGCTTCAGGCCCATGAACGCCTCGATCACCGACTCGGCGGCCTTGGTGGTCTCGCACAGCACCACGCCGATGCCCTGTGTGCCTTCGAGCACCTTGATTACCAGCGGCGCGCCGTTGACCATCTGGATCAGGTCGGGGATGTCGTCCGGCGAGTGGGCGAAGCCGGTGACCGGCAGGCCAATACCGCGCCGCGACAGCAATTGCAGCGAACGCAGCTTGTCCCGCGAGCGGGCGATGGCCACCGATTCGTTGAGCGGGTAGACGCCCATCATCTCGAATTGGCGCAGCACCGCGCAGCCATAGAAGGTGACCGATGCGCCGATGCGCGGAATGACCGCGTCGAAGCCTTCCAGGGGTTTGCCGCGGTAGTGGATCTGCGGCTTGTGGCTGGCAATGTTCATATAGGCCCGGAGCGTGTCGATCACCACCACTTCGTGGCCCCGCTGGGTACCGGCCTCGACCAGGCGGCGGGTGGAATACAGACGCGGATTGCGCGACAGCACAGCGATCTTCATGCAGCACCTGTGACAGGGGAAAGGGTGGCCGCGAAGGCCGGTTTGTCCTGAACGTACTTGAGGCCGGGGTTGACCACCAGTTGGCCGTGGATGAGCGCCTTCGAGCCGAGCAGCAGCCGATAGCGCATGCTCTTGCGGCAGGCCAGGGTGAATTCGACCTCCCAGACCCGGTCACCGAGCGCCAGGGGCGTGCGGATCACGTAGCGGGTCTGGGCATGGCCGTTGGAGCTCTTGATCGTCTTCATGGTGACCATGGGCGCTTCGCAGCGCCGGTGGCGCAGTTGCACCACCGAGCCCAGGTGGGCGGTGAATCTTACCCATTGCTGGCCATCGCGCTCGAACGGCTCGACCTCCGTGGCATGCAGGCTGGAGGTGCTGGCCCCGGTGTCGATCTTGGCGCGCAGGCCGGCGACGCCGAGGCCGGGCAGGGCGACCCATTCACGCAGGCCGATCACAGTCAGGTGGTCAAATGTCTTCACTAAGCGTGCCCTGCGGATAAGGAGGTGAACTGTAATGACGGCACGGACTTTTTGCATCTGTCAGTCACGGTAGTACAGTTCCGTGAAAGACAGAATTCGAGGAAAAACCATGGCACAAAAGCCTGAAGACGACGACAAGGTACGCCTGGACAAGTGGCTATGGGCAGCGCGCTTCTACAAGACCCGCGCATTGGCCAAGGCGGCCATTGAAAGTGGCAAGGTGCACTGCCGGGGCGAGCGCTGCAAACCCGGCAAGGAGCCACGGGTGGGCGATGAGTTCGTGCTGCGCACCGGTTTCGACGAGCGCACCGTGGTGGTCAGGGCGTTGTCGGTGGTGCGCCGTGGCGCGCCCGAAGCACAGACGCTGTACGAGGAAACCGCCGAGAGTGTCAAGCGCCGCGAGCAGGCCGCTGAAATGCGCAAGGCAGGGGCAATGGGCGTGACGACCGACGGGCGGCCGACCAAGAAGCAGCGCCGGCAGATTCACCAGTTGCACGGCAGTTTCGAGTGACGAGGGCCGCGTAGCGGCCCCCGTGAACGATCAGGCGGCGCGAATCACGCTCATCCGCCCGATCAACGGCAACTTGCCCAGCAGGTCGAACAGCGGTGTCGTCCAGCGCAGCAACGCTGCGCTGCCTTTGGCCGCCAGCGGCGTGTAGCAGCTCCAGCCCAACGCCAGCACCGCCATCAACAAACCACCGATGTAGTCATCCTGGCCCCAGTGGGCGCCGGCCACCAGGCGCGGCAGCATGAACAGCAGGGCCAGCCCCCACACGAGCAGGTACTGCAACGGGCGACGACTGAACAGGCTCATGAACAGTGCCCAGACCAGCAGCACCGAGGCGTGATCGCCGGGGAAACTCTTGCTCGAGCGGTCCTTGAGCTCCCAGGCCGCCTCCAGGTTCGGGTAGTAGTCACTGAGGTGCACCACATCGTCGAACATCATCGACGGGCTCTTGTGTTGCCACCCCGCTGCATCGACCCACTTGGAAAACAGCGCGCGAATCACCACTAAGAGGAGTAGCGTGATCAGAAAACCGAAAAAGGCCTGGCGGACCTGGACTGCCTTGAACACCCAGTCACCACGGATAAGCACTGCCAGAAGGATCAGGCCGACGACGATGTCGAACGGGCGCAGGCTGCCGACGGTCCAGATGTAGCGCCAGGGGGTGTTGTCGGCCAGCGGCGCATTCAGGCTGTGGAACAGCCACTCGTCGAATGTCAGGCAAAGGATCTGGCCAACGGGCCACAACCAGAAACACAGTAGTGCGATGGGCAGCAGGGTGCAGGCTGCCAAAGGGCCCCAGGACCACCTTGCTTGGAACAGTGGTCGATTGTCCATAAAATACCTCGATATCCAGCAGGAAATGAGCGCCTTGTGAGCGCTCTGCGACAGACCTTTCAGTCTCCTGTAATTATTTTGTAACCATTTTCAGAAAGCCAGACAACCATGAGCGACTTGCCAGATACCGATTTCACCCAACGCTTCCTGTTCGACGACCGCGATGTGCGCGGCGAGATGGTCGTGCTCGAAAGCAGCTACGCCGAGGTGCTGGCCAAGCACGACTACCCGCAGCCGGTAAAGCATCTGCTCGGTGAACTGATGGCCGCCGCCGCGCTGCTGGTCGGCACCCTGAAGTTCGACGGGTTGCTGGTGCTCCAGGCGCAGTCCCAGGGCCCGGTTCCGCTGCTAGCCATCGAGTACACCAGCGAGCACGACATCCGTGGCCTGGCGCGCTACGAGGCCGAGCAGATCAAGGCGGATGCCAGCCTTGCCGATCTGATGCCGGGTGGTCACCTGGTGCTGACCATCATTCCGGTCAACGGCCAGCGTTACCAGGGCACCGTCGAGCTGGACGGCAAGGACCTGTCGGAGTGTTTCACCAACTACTTCGTCATGTCGCAGCAGGTGAACACCTGCATCTCCCTGGCCGCAGATGGCGCCCGCGCCCGTGGCCTGCTGGTGCAGCAGCTGCCGGCCGAGATCCACAAGGACAGCGAGGAGCGCGAGGAAAGCTGGGCCCACGTCAAGGCCCTGGCCAACACCGTGAAGATCGAGGAACTGCTCGGCCTGGACAACGAAACCGTGCTGCATCGCCTGTACCACGAGGACGCGGTTCGCCTGTTCGATATCCAGCCGCTACGCTTCCGCTGCAGCTGCTCGCGCGAGCGCTCCGGCAACGCCCTGGTCAGCCTCGGCGAGCAGGATGCCAATGCGCTGGTGGCCGAATGTGGCGGCCAGGTCGAGATCGATTGCCAGTTCTGCAACGAGCGTTATGTGTTCGACGCGAGCGATGTTGCGCAATTGTTTGCTGGCGGTGGCACCGAGGCGCCATCAGAAACTCAGCACTGAAACGGTTCACTACAGGAAATACTCCTGTCGAATTGCGCAAAAGCTCAGTTCTGACAGGAGGGGCCTACTTTTTTTGGGCTTTTCTGGCATAATCCGGCCACTTTTTTCGCTGTAGTAGTTTTTTCGAGACAACTACAAAACGTTTGGAGCACTCGGCCTCGGGCCGGATGGGGTATCTCATGACGCAAGCCAACAACACCGTGTACACCGACCTGAGCGTCGATGAGCTGGTAAAAGAAGCGCTGTCCCGCGGTGAAGGCGTGCTGGCCGATACCGGCGCGCTGGTGGTGGAAACCGGTCATCGCACCGGCCGTTCGCCGGCTGACCGTTTCATCGTCGAAGAACCTTCCACCCAGGACCAGATTGGCTGGGGCCCGATCAACCGCAAGTTCCCGGCCGACAAGTTCGATGCCCTGTGGGACCGCGTCGAGGCGTTCAACAACGCCCAGGATCACTTCGTTTCCTACGTTCACGTAGGCGCTGCCGCCGATCACTACCTGCCGGTCAAGATGACCACCCAGACTGCCTGGCAGAACCTGTTCGGCCGTTGCCTGTTCATCAACCCGGCCCAGTACAACCCGGCTGGCCGCGATGAGTGGCAGGTTCTCAACGTCGCCAACTTCGAGTGCGTGCCAGAGCGTGACGGCACCAACTCCGACGGCTGCGTGATCATCAACTTCGCCCAGAAGAAAGTGCTGATCGCCGGCATGCGTTACGCTGGTGAAATGAAGAAAGCCATGTTCTCTGTGCAGAACTTCCTGCTGCCGGCCGCCGACGTGCTGCCGATGCACTGCGCCGCCAACATCGGCGAAGCGGGTGACGTCACCCTGTTCTTCGGCCTGTCCGGCACCGGCAAGACCACCCTGTCGGCCGATGAAAGCCGCTACCTGATCGGTGACGACGAGCACGGATGGGGCGAAGGCGTGGTCTTCAACATCGAAGGCGGTTGCTATGCCAAGTGCATCGACCTGTCCGAGAAGAACGAGCCGGTCATCTGGAAAGCCATCAAGCACGGCGCCGTGCTGGAAAACGTCGTCATCGACGATGCCAAGCACGCCGACTACGCCGACGTGAGCCTGACCCAGAACAGCCGTGCAGCCTACCCGCTGACCCACGTAGCCAAGGTCTCCGAGAAGAACCTGGGCGGCGAGCCGAATGCGGTCATCTTCCTGACCTGCGACCTGACCGGCGTGCTGCCGCCAGTGTCGATCCTGAACAACGAGCAGGCGGCCTACCACTTCCTGTCCGGTTACACCGCGCTGGTCGGTTCCACCGAAATGGGTTCGGGCAGCGGCATCAAGTCGACCTTCTCCACCTGCTTCGGCGCACCGTTCTTCCCGCGCCCGGCCGGCGTATACGCCGAGCTGCTGATCAAGCGCATCAAAGCGTTCGGCTCCAAGGTCTACCTGGTCAACACT
The DNA here is from genome assembly GCF_054062095.1 of Pseudomonas sp. TE6288. NCBI lineage: Bacteria > Pseudomonadati > Pseudomonadota > Gammaproteobacteria > Pseudomonadales > Pseudomonadaceae > Pseudomonas > Pseudomonas sp. TE6288. The sequence goes on along the minus strand of NZ_JBSSEW010000008.1, from coordinate 230,696 downwards.
GGCTGGACCGGTGGTGGCTACGGCGTTGGCAAGCGTTTCAGCATCCCCACCACCCGTGGCGTGATCGCTGCCATCCAGAGCGGCGCGCTGGTCGGTGCAGAGACCGAGCACCTGGACATCATCAACCTGGACGTGCCGAAGGTCGTTCCGGGCGTCGAGACCGAGCTGCTCAACCCGCGCAACACCTGGGCTGACAAGGCTGCCTACGACGAAGCTGCCAAGGGCCTGGCCACACTGTTCACCGAGAACTTCAAGAAGTTCGACGTTTCCGACGCCATCAAGGCCGCTGGTCCGCAGCTGTAAGCTGCTGCCGGTTCGGATAAGGAAGCCGCCCCTCGGGGCGGCTTTTTCGTTATTCGATGTAGGAACGGGTTTGGTCTGCGATGGGGGCGATACAGTACTGGCAGAATCTGTTTCACTTGCAGGGTACCCACCAGAATGCAGATGGCCCCATGACCGAGTCTCCGCAACGCTCCGCCTTCTCCCATTTCCATCCCATCCTCACCCGTCCCCAGGACAACGACCACAACGGTCACCTCGCCGGTTCCACCGTGCATGCCTTCTTCGAAACCGCGATCCAGGCTTTCCTGGTCGAACAGGCCGAGCTGGACCTGCGCGACGGTGACCTGGCCGCTTTCGTCGTGAGTTCTGCGGCAGACTTCTTCGCCTTGCCTGGCTTTCCCGACGTGCTTGAGGTGGGCCTGGGGGTGACCCGTCTGGCGGGCAGCACCGTTGAGTTCAGCCTGGCGCTGTTCCGCCCGGGCGAGACCGAAGCCTGCGCGGCGGGTGGGGTGGTGCAGGTGTTCATCGAGCGTGCGTCGGGCCGCCCGGCGGCACTGCCGGAAACGCTGCAGCTGATCCTCGCCGGGCTGTCACTCAATCGTTGAGGCGAATAATCCCTTCGCGCACGGCGAACAGCACCAGGCCGGGCACGTCGTGGATCTGCAGGCGGTGCATGATCTGCGAGCGGTGCGCCTCTACGGTCTTGATGCTCAACCCCAGGCCGTCGGCGATGGAGCGAGTGGTCTCGCCCCGGGCGATCAGGCGCAGGATCTCCAGCTGGCGGGTGGTCAGGGGCGGCGGCTGGACCTGGTTGGCAACGCGCTTGCGGCTGTGCTTGAGGGCCTGGCCGATGACCATCGGCAGCACCGCCGAAGACAGGTACTGGCCACCGCCGCGCAGGGTCTGCAGGGCCTGCTCCAGCTCGGTCACCGTGGCGTTCTTGAGCAGGAAACCATGGGCGCCGAGCTGCAGGCAGCTCATTACATGCTCAAGCTCCGAGCGTGGCGAGAACATCAGCACCCGGCTGGCGGGAGCGCGGATGAACAGTTCCTGCAGGGCCTGTTGGCCGTCCAGTTCGCCGCTCATGTCGAGCACCACGATGTCCGGCTTGAGCTTTTCGGCCAGGCTCACGGCATTCATGGCATCACCGGTGTCGCCCACCACGACGAAATCTTTCTTCTGCTCCAGCAAGGCACGCAGGCCGGCGCGGAAGAGGGGCGAATGATCGGCAAGCAGGATTCGGCAAGGCATGGATTAGGGCCTGTTTCGCAAGGGAAGGGGGGCGGCAGGCCTGCTCGATCCGAAAGCGCACTGCCGCGCAACTGCGCGATCAGTCCTTGTCTGCCGATTGGCGCGGCAGTGCCTATTATCATAGGCGTTCGAACACCGACGGCAGTAGCGGGCGCAGTGGCAGGCCCAGCGCGTGGACGCTTTCGCTGTGGCCGATGATCAGCAGGCCACCGGGGCGCAGGTGCGCTAGCAACTGCTGGAGCATCTCGCTCTTGTAGCGTGGCGCCAGGCTCGACAGCAGGTTGCGCAACAAGATGACGTCGAAGCTGCCGAGGTGGGCAGGCAGGGGCCGGATCAGGTTGATGGCCTCGAAGCGTACCTGCTCGCGCAGGGCGGGTGCGATGCGCAGGCGCCCGGCCATCTCGCCGACACCGCACAGGCAGTGCCGGGTCAGCCAGCCCTCGGGGAAGTAGCGGGCCTGGGCGATGTCGTAGATGCCGGCGCCTGCGGTTTCCAGCAGTTGCGGGTCGAAGTCGCTGGCCAGCACCTGCCAGCCTGGGTGACGGGCTTTTTCTGCGGCGACCATGGCCAGGCTCCAGGCCTCCTCGCCGGTGGCACAGGCTGCGCTCCACAGGCGAGCGGGGTGGTCGAGCTCGGCCAGCCAGCGGGCCAGGCATTCGAAATGGCGATGTTCGCGAAAGAAGTAGCTGTCGCGGGCGACCAGCAGGCGCAGCAGGTGCTCGTGCTCGTTTGTGCCCTGTGGGCTTTCGAGCAAGCTGAGGTAATGCTCGAAGCTAGCCAGGCCCAGCGCTTTCAGGCGCTTGTGCAGACGTGCCGCGACCACGGCCCGGCGATCATCGGCCAGTTGCACGCCGGTAGCCTGCATCACGCGCTGGCGTATCGAAGCAAAGCCGGCTTCGCTGAGCAGTGGCGGGCGGCGGCTGGGCATCCTTCAGCCTCTCCTGGCTCGGGGCAGACAGATGAGATCGGTGAAGGTCGCGCGCATTCCCTGCGTCCTGTACGTGGTCGAAACAGCGATGATAACTAGTGGCTAGTGGCCTCCATATCGGGGTGGCCCTTAATCCCCTGGCTTGTCTGCAAACGAAAAGGCCCTGCCGGTGAGGGCAGGGCCTTAGGCGTCAGGCTTAAGCCTGGCGATCAGTCATGGCGCCAGTGGCGTTTGTGCTTGCGGTGGCCGTAGTGATGGCCGCGGTCGTAATGGCGGCGGTCATCGTAGTCACGACGGTAGCGGCGCGATTCATGGCGCTCGTCTTCGTCGGCCTTGTTGCCCATGTAGTTACCCAGTGCGCCCCCGGCGCCACCGCCGGCCGCCGCACCGATGTAGCTACCGGTGGTACCGCCCACCGAGCGACCAACCACGTTGCCGCCGGCCGCGCCCAGTGCGCCACCGATGGCCGCTTCGCCGCGCTGGCGCTTGTCGGCACCCAGGGCACCGCCGGCCGCGCCACCCAGGCCGGCACCAATGGCGCCGCCGGTGCTGCCACCGATCGAGTTGCCCACCACGGAGCCCAGTACCCCACCCAACGCGCCGCCAATGCCGGCCTCGGTGGTGCCGCCTGCCATGGCAACGCCGCTGAGCAGACCGAAAGACAACAACAGAATCGAGGAGTACTTCTTCATCAAGAGAGCCTCAGAGGGATGACGATGCGGAATTTGAGGCTCGGCGAAGCGGCTGGCAATCGGAATCCGACGAGTAGCACGAGTTGTACACAATTCTCTAAGTTATTGAATTGTGTATGAAACTTTCTCGATTTTTGCTTGTCTGAGGTACTTATGACAAAGCCCTGAACCGTTGCGGAACAGGGCTTTTTTGTGGGCGGCGTTCAGCTTTGCCGGGCGCGAATCAGATGATGCGCCCGTCGTCCCGCGCGCGCTCCAGCTTGATGGCGATGAACTTCGACGTCGGCGTGTGGCTGCCGTCACCGATGCTCTCCAGCGGCACCAGCGGGTTCACCTCAGGGTAGTACGCCGCCGCCTGGCCGGCGGGGATGTCGAACGCCAGGAGGGTGAAGCCCTGCACCCGGCGTACGTGCTCATCGCCCCACAGTGACACGATGTCGACCTTCTGCCCCGGCTGGAAGCCGAGACGGACGATGTCGGCTTCGTTGGCGAACAGTACGTCGCGCTGGCCGCGCACGCCGCGGTAGCGGTCGTCCATGCCATAGATGGTGGTGTTGTACTGATCGTGCGAGCGCATCGACTGCATGATCAGGTCCGGGAGCTGGCCGCTGGCGCGCACGCGTTCGTCGAGCAGGCTGTCCGGTAGGAGGTTGGCCTTGAAGTTGGCGCGGCCGCTGGCGGTCTTCCACTGGCGGCTGCCGGCGCTGTTGCCGAGATAGAAGCCGCCGGGTAGTCGCAGACGCTCGTTGAAGTCGGTGAAGCCCGGGATGGTGTCGGCGATCAGGTCGCGGATACGGTCGTAGTCGGCCACCAGCCAGTGCCAGTCCACCGGCTGCTTGCCCAGGGTGGCGGCGGCGATGCCGGCAACCACGGCTGGCTCCGAGCGCATCTGTCGAGACAGCGGCTTGAGCTGGCCGTTGGAGGCGTGGACCATGCTGAATGAGTCCTCCACCGTCACCGCCTGTGGGCCTTCGCCCTGCAGGTCGATATCGGTGCGGCCCAGGCAAGGCAGGATCAACGCCTGCTTGCCATGAATCAGGTGGCTACGGTTGAGCTTGGTGCTGATGTGCACGGTCAGCTCGCAGTTGCGCAGCGCCTGGGCGGTGCGCTCGGTGTCCGGCGTGGCCTGGGCGAAGTTGCCGCCCAAGCCGATGAACACCTTGGCCCGGCCTTCCAGCATGGCGTGGATGGCCTCGACGGTGTTGTGACCGTTGTGGCGTGGCACCGGGAAGCCGAAGCGTTTTTCGATGGCATCGAGCAGGAACACCGGTGGGCGTTCGTTGATGCCCATGGTGCGGTCGCCCTGCACGTTGCTGTGGCCGCGCACCGGGCACAGGCCGGCGCCCGGTACCCCGAGGTTGCCGCGCAGCAGCATCAGGTTGACGATTTCCTGGATGGTCGGCACCGAATGGCGGTGCTGGGTGATGCCCATGGCCCAGCACATGATCACGCGTTTGCCTTTGCAGTACATGCGTGCCGACAGCTCGATATCGGCCAGAGTCAGCCCGGACTGGGCCTGGATCTGTTCCCATGGGGTGGCGTCGACCACCGCCAGGTATTCGTCCACGCCATGGCCGTGTTCGGCGATGAAGGCATGATCGAAGATGGCCGGCGCGCCGCTGGCCTGGGCCTTACGCTCCCATTGCAGCAGGAACTTGGCCATGCCGCGCAACAGCGCCATGTCGCCGCCCAGCGCCGGGCGGAAGAATGCCGTGTTGGTCGGACGGTCGCTGTTTGTCAGCATCTCCAACGGGTTCTGCGGGTGCTGGAAACGCTCCAGGCCACGCTCCTTGAGCGGGTTGACGCACACCACCTGGGCGCCGCGTTTCACCGCGTCACGCAGCGGGTCGAGCATGCGGGGGTGGTTGGTGCCGGGATTCTGGCCCCAGACGAAGATCGTGTCGGCGTGCTCGAAATCGTCGTAGGTGACCGTGCCCTTGCCCACGCCGACGCTCTGGCCCAGGGCCACGCCGCTGGCCTCGTGGCACATGTTCGAGCAGTCGGGGAAATTGTTGGTGCCGTAGGCGCGCACGAACAGCTGATAGAGATAGGCCGCCTCGTTGCTGGCCCGGCCAGAGGTATAGAACTCGGCCTGGTCGGGGCTTGCCAGGTTGTTCAGGTGCCGGGCGATCAGGGCGAAGGCGGCGTCCCAGTCGATCGGCCGGTAACGGTCGGTGATCGGGTCATAGACCATTGGCTCGGTCAGTCGGCCCTGATACTCGAGCCAGTAGTCGCTCTGCCCCAGCAGCGCGCTCACGCTGTAGCGGGCGAAGAACGCGGCGTCCACCCGGCGCTTGGTGGCTTCCCAGTTGACCGCCTTGGCGCCGTTCTCGCAGAACTTGACCATGCCGCTTTCGGGCGAGTCGCCCCAGGCGCAGCCGGGGCAGTCGAAGCCGCCGTTCTGGTTGGTCTTGAGCAGGGCGCGGATGTTCTTCAGGGCGTTGTCGCTGCCCACCCAGGCCTTGGCCACGCTGCGCAGCGCACCCCAGCCGCCGGCGGGGCCGGGATAAGGCTTGTAGCGAGGGGTGGAGGCGGGGGTGTTGTCTGGCAGTTTTTCGTAGGAGGTCACGGCTGTTGCTACTCCGCCGCTGGGCTGAACACCCGCGGTGCGCTGTGTTTGGGCAGATGAATGAGGTTGAGGTTGTGCTTGCGCGCCCATTGCAGGGCCAGGCCGGTGGGCGCGGAAAGGCTCACCAAGGTCTGGATGCCGGCGCGCAGGACCTTCTGGATCAGTTCCAGGCTGCAGCGGCTGGTGACGATGGCCAGCCCCCCTTGGGTGTCGATGCGCTGGCGCAGCAGGGCGCCGATCAGCTTGTCCAGGGCGTTGTGCCGGCCAATGTCCTCGCGGCCCAGCAGCAGCTGGCCGTCGCGGTCCATGAACAGCGCCGCGTGAACAGCTCCGCAATGCTGGCCGAGGGGCTGGAAGGCATCGATGCGCTGGCGCAGGTCTTTCAGCCAGTGCGCGGGCGGCAACGGCGCCCCGGGCAGCACCTTCAGTTCGGGCAATGCCTGCTCCAGGGCCTCGACGCCGCATAGGCCGCAGCCGCTGGTGCCGGCCAGCTGACGGCGCTGATTCTTCAGGTTCCAGAAAGCGCGGCTGGAGATCTCCAGGTCGGCATACAGCGCCGAACCGCTGCCGGAGAGCTTCACATCGTAGATTTCCTCGGTACCGGCGACGATGCCGCTGCCCACGCTGAAGCCGACGGCGAAGTCTTCCAGGTCGGTCGGGCTGACCAGCATCACCGCCTGGTTCAGGCCGTTGTAGACGATCGCCAGCGCCACTTCCTCGGCCAGCGGGGTATTGTCGCGGGCGGCATCGGAAAGCTGGACATAGTCGTAGGTGTTGCTGGCGGCGGGTAGGGCAAAGGGCGTGGACGCCGCGCAGACCGGTGGCTTGCTGTTCATCGGGGCGAATACCGGCTGGCAGTTTGACCCCACAAGCCTAGGCCCCTGTACCGGTGGCGTCTAATCGCTAGCGTCTATGTCGTGATAGAGCGCGTCGATTGGTCGCAGCGGGGCGGGATGGCCGATCCTGGCCTAGACTCCTGCTTCCATGGATTCACTCATCAAAGGAGCGCCACATGAGCCTGTTCAGTTTCGTGAAGGAAGCCGGCGAGAAGTTGATCGACCTGCTGACCCCCGGCAATGCCAATGCCGAGGAACAGTTGAAGAAACACGTCCAGGACGTTGGTTTGGGCAACCCGAACATCTCGGCCACTGTAGAGGGTGACAAGGTCATCCTCAAGGGCGAGGTAAGCAGCCAGGAAGAGAAAGAGAAGATCATCCTGGCGGCCGGCAATATCGCTGGCGTGGCCTCGGTGGATGACCAGATCACCGTCACCGGGCCGGTGGCCCAGGCGGCCCGGTTCATCGAGGTCGAGAAGGGTGACACCTTGAGTGCCATCTCCAAGCGGGTCTACGGCGATGCCAACAAGTACAACAAGATCTTCGAGGCGAACAAGCCGATGCTGAAGGACCCCAACAAGATCTATCCGGGGCAAGTACTGCGTATTCCTGACTGAGGGGGCGCTTGTAGGAGCGGCTTTAGCCGCGATGCGGGCATCGCGGTGCCTGGCACCCGCGTCGCGGGTGATCGCGGCTGAAGCCGCTCCTACGGGGCGAATGCGCAGTTACAAGCCTGCCAGCAACGCCCGGTAATCCTCTACTGCCGCGAACTCCTGGGTATCGCGTGGCTCGGCCCGACTATCCGGCTGGCGCACAGCCAGCAGGTGCCCCACGCCAAATTGCCGGGCACTGCGCAGAATCGCCAGGGTGTCATCGATGAACAGGCTGCGCGCCGGCTCGAAGCCGATGTCTGCCTGCAACGCATCCCAGAACTGCGGGCTCTCCTTCGGATAGCCATAGTCGTGTGAGCTGATCAGCCGTTCGAAATAAGGCGCCAGCTCCACCCGCTCCAGCTTCAACGACAGCGAGTCACGGTGCGCGTTGGTGATCATCACCACCCGCTTGCCGGCCTTGCGAATGGCGGCGAGGAAGGTATCGGCATCCGGCTTCAAGGCGATCAGGTCGGCGATCTCCAGCTTGAGCTCGCGGATCGGCAGGCGCAGTTCACGGCTCCAGAAATCCAGGCAGTACCAGTTGAGCGTGCCAGCGTGCTGTTCGAACAGCGGGCGCAGCTCGAGCTCGGCCATGGCCCGGCTCACACCATGCAGCTCGGCGTAGCGCTGGGGCAAGTGCTGCAGCCAGAAGCGGTTGTCGTAATGCAGGTCGAGCAGGGTGCCGTCCATATCCAGCAGGACGGTATCGATGGCGGACCAGGGAAGAACGGGCATGGGAAATTCTCGATCAGTCGGCAAGCCACGGTATAGTAACCCGTTCACGCCAAGGAGCCGCCCCATGCGCCAGAAACCCACCGTCCTCAGCCGCGAAATCGTCGCCAGCAGCCGCCTGTTCCGCGTCGAAGCCGTGCAGTTGCGCTTCGCCAACGGTACCGAGCGCACCTATGAGCGACTGGTCGGCCGTGGCAATGGCTATGGCGCGGTGATGATCGTGGCCATGCTCGATGCCGAGCATGCGGTGCTGGTCGAGGAGTACTGCGGCGGTACCGACGAGTACGAGCTGTCGTTGCCCAAGGGCCTGATCGAGCCGGGCGAGGACGTGCTCGCCGCCGCCGACCGGGAGCTCAAGGAAGAGGCCGGTTTCGGCGCGCGTCAGCTGGAACACCTGACAGAGCTGTCGCTGTCGCCCGGTTACATGAGCCAGAAGATCCAGGTGGTCCTGGCCACCGATCTGTACGAAGAGCGTCTGGAGGGCGACGAACCCGAGCCGATGCGCGTCGACAAGGTCAACCTGCGCGAGCTCTCGGCCCTGGCCATGCACCCGCAGTTCAGCGAAGGCCGGGCGCTGGCGGCGCTGTACCTGGCCCGTGACCTGCTGATCCAGCGTGGGGTGCTGAGCGTATGAATGATCGGCGACTGATGCAGGACGTAGCCAAGCTCGCCTTGTTGGCCGGCGAGGCGACCTTGCCGTTCTGGCGCGCTGACGTGGCGGTAAGCAACAAGGCCGACGATTCACCGGTGACCGCTGCCGACCTGGCGGCCCATCGGGTTATCGCCGATGGCTTGCAGGCGTTGGCGCCGCAGATTCCGGTGCTCTCCGAAGAGGACTGCGACATCCCGCTGGCAACCCGCGCAGGCTGGCAGCGCTGGTGGCTGGTCGATCCTTTGGATGGCACCAAGGAGTTCATCGCCGGTAGCGAGGAGTTCACCGTCAACATCGCGCTGATCGAAAACGGCGAGGTGGTGTTCGGTGTGGTGGCGATGCCAACCAATGGCCGCTGTTACTTCGGTGGGCGCGAGTTCGGTGCCTGGAGGGCCGAGCGTAACGAAAAGGCTCAACCGATCCAGGTGCGTAATGCCCCACCGGCACAGGAGCGGTTTACCGTTGTCGCCAGCCGTCGGCATTCGAGTCCGGAGCAGGAAGCGCTGCTGGCGGGGCTTGGGAGTGCGGTGGGGGAGCTGGAACTGGCCAACATCGGCAGCTCGCTGAAGTTCTGCCTGCTGGCCGAAGGCAGTGCCGACTGTTATCCGCGGCTGGCGCCGACCTCGCAGTGGGATACTGCGGCTGCCCAGGGCGTGCTGGAGGGAGCCGGGGGCGAAGTGATCGGGCTGGACGGGTTGCCGTTCCGCTACCCACCGCGTGAGTCGCTGCTCAATCCGTTCTTCCTGGCGTTGCCCCGCGCGGCTGAATGGCGTCAGGCGCTCGTCGAACTGGCGAGTGCGATCAAGGCTTGAGCTCGTCGGGGCCGCTACGCGCCCCATCGCCGCGGTTCGTCGCGACGAAAGGGGGCGAAGCACCCCCAGCTTTCAGCGATGCAGCACGTACTGCCCGCTGAACGTCACCGCAGGCTCGTCACTACCCTCGTTGCTCACCACCGTCTCCAGCGTCAGTCGTGCCCGTCCACGACGTTGATACATCGTCAGAAACCGCTCCCAGGTCTTCTCGTCCGGCGCCGGGCAACGTGCCACGGCGGCCCCGGTGACTGGCAGCGGGTAGCTGATCTGCCCTTCCTGGATGACGATATGCCCGTCATCGATCCCCAGCTCGCGCAGACGCAGGTGCAGCCAGCCCCAGCCCACCAGCACCGCGCCGCAATACAGGCTGCCGCCGAACATGGTGCTCTTGTGGTTGACGTTGGGTGCCAACGGCAGCTTCAGGCGCAAGGTGTGTGCCTGCCAATCGATGACCTCCATGCCCATTTCGCGGGTCAGCGGGATGTCGCCGTGCAGTACGGACTGCAGGTACTGGCTGTCGTTGCTCATTGACGGTTGTCCTCCTGGTCGTCGTGCCCGCCAAAGCTCAGGCTGTGCTTGCGCAGCTTGTCGTGCAGGGTCTTGCGTGGGATGCCGAGGGCCTCGGCGAGGCTGCGCATGGAGCTGTGCGGCTGCATCAGCTCGGCGGCGATCAGCGAGCGCTCGAACTGCTCGACCTGCTCGCTGAGGTTACCGGCCGGCACCGGGACATGGATATCGTTGGCCGCCGCAGGCGCCTGGCCATCAAGGGCCAGCTCCAGGCCAAGGGCGAAGCGTTCGGCGGCATTCTGTAGCTCGCGTACATTGCCCGGCCAGTCGTGGCGCAGCAGCAGGGCACGCTGCGCCGGTTGCAGGTTGTGGGGCGGCAGGCCATGGCGTTCGCTGGCGGCGTCGGCGAAGTGCTGGAACAGCACCAGGATGTCGTCGCCGCGCTCACGCAGCGCGGGGATACGCAGCGGTGCGACGTTCAGGCGGTAGTACAGGTCTGCACGGAAACGCCCTTGGTCGGCGGCTTGGCGCAGGTCTTCCTTGGTGGCGGCGATGATACGGATATCCAGCGGGATCAGCTGGTTGCCGCCCAGGCGCTCGACCACCCGCTCCTGCAGCAGGCGCAGCAGCTTGACCTGAACATCCAGGCTCATGCTTTCGATTTCGTCGAGGAACAGCGTGCCGCCATTGGCGAATTCGAACTTGCCGATGCGGCGCTTCTGCGCACCGGTGAAAGCGCCCGGCTCATGGCCGAACAGTTCGCTCTCGACCACCGACTCGGCCAGGGCGCCGGCATTGATCGCCACGAACGGGCCGTCGCGTCGGCTCGACAGGTCGTGCAGGGCACGCGCCACCACCTCCTTGCCGGCGCCGGTCTCGCCAAGGATCAGCACGTCGGCGCGAGTGCCGGCCAGGGCGCCGATCTGCTCGCGCAGGCGCTGCATGCCGGGGGATTGCCCGACCAGGCGCGTGGCCAACTGCTGGCGATCGCTCAGGGCCAGGCGCAGGCTACGATTGTCCAGCACCAGGCGGCGCAGGGCCAGGGCGCGGCGCACGCTGTCGAGCAGGGCGTCGCTGGCGAAGGGTTTCTCCAGGAAGTCATATGCCCCGGCGCGCATGGCCTGCACTGCCAGTGGCACATCGCCGTGGCCGGTAATCAGCAGCACCGGCAGTTCGCTGTCACGGGCGTGCAGTTGCTCCAGCAGTTGCAGGCCATCGATGCCGGGCATGCGGATATCGCTGACCACCACGCCCGGCCAGTCCTCCTCCAGGCGTTCGGCCAAGCCCTGGGCGTCGGCCAAGGCCACCACCTTGAGCCCGGCCAGGTCCAGGGTCTGGCTCAGGGCTTGGCGCAGGTGCGGGTCATCATCGACCAGGATCACCTGGGCACGGCTGTCGATCGGTGTCTCGGTGCTCATGCCGAGGTATCCTCCGAAGATTGCAGGTTGGCGCCGGGCTTGGCCACGCGCAGTTTCAGGGTCAGCAGTGCGCCGCCTTCCGGGTGGTTGCCCAGCAGTAGCTCGCCGCCCAGCGCGTGCATCAGGCTTTCGCAGATGGCCAGCCCCAAGCCGAGGCCCTGGGTGCGGGTCTTGGTGGTGAAGAACGGCTCCTTGGCGTGCTCCAGCGCCTGGCGGCTGAAGCCTGGGCCATTGTCGCGGATGTACAGGTAGACGCAGCCGTCCTGGCGCTCGGCACTCAGCCACAGCCTGCGCGGGTTGGCTTTTTCGGTCAGGGCATCGAGGGCGTTGGCCAGCAGGTTGCCCAGCACTTGGCGCAGGCGGGTCTCGCCGGCCTGTACCCACAGCGTGGCCTCGGGCAGGTCGCGCACCAGTTCCACGGCCATGGCCCGGCGACGCTTGGCCAGCAGCGCCAGGGCATCATCCAGGGCCGGTTGCAGGGCAACGCTCTCCGGGGCGTGCTGGTCGCGGCGGGCGAAGGCGCGCAGGTGGGCGATGATCGAGGCCATGCGCCCGGTCAGTTCGCCAATCAGCTTGAGATTGCCGCGCACGTCCTCGGTGCGCTGATGGTCGAGGAGAATCTCGGCGTTCTCGGCATAGGAGCGAATCGCCGCCAGCGGCTGATTGAGTTCATGGCTGATGCTTGCCGACATGGTGCCCAGTACCGACAGTTTGCCGGCCTGGACCAGTTCATCCTGGGCGCGCACCAGCTCCTGCTGGGCGCTCTCGCGCTCCAGTACCGCGCTCTTGAGCCGGGTGTTGAGGCCTTCGAGGTCGGCGGTGCGCTCGATCACGCGCTTTTCCAGCTCTTGCCGGGCAAGGGCCTCGAAGTCGATGCGGTCGATGTAGTGGCGTCGGCGCTGCATGACCAGGCCAGCCAGGAGCATGGTCACCAGCAGCGCGCCACCGCCGATGGCCATGACCGTTTGCACCGAGCGGTCGACCAGCAGGCGCGGGGCGAGGATGTTCACTTGCCAGCCGGTTTCCTTGATGTCGCGGGTCTGGACCAGCCAGGCGTCGCGGTTGAGGCTCAACGGCTGCGGGGCCTGGGTCGGGTAGGGCTGGATGGCGACGATGGCCTGGCGCTCGGCCGCGGTCAATTCGCGGGTGGCGCGGAAACGCCAGTCCGGGCGAGAGGTGAGCACCACCACGCCGTTCTGGTCGGTCAGCAGCAGTTGTTCCGGCGTGCGGCCCCACAGGGTTTCGGTGTGGTCGAGGTCGACCTTGACCACCAGCACGCCGATTACCTTGTCGCGGTCGTGCACGGCGGCGGCGAAGAAGTAGCCGCGCTTGGCCGAAGTGGTGCCCTGGCCGAAGAACCGTCCCAGCCGCCCCTCCATCGCCTCGATGAAGTACGGGCGGAACGAGAAGTTGCGGCCGACGAAGCTGTCCTGCTTGTCCCAGTTGGACGCGGCCAGGGTGTTGCCGCTGACATCCATCAGGTACATCACCTCGGCACCGGTCTGCTGGGTGATGCCCTTGAGCAACCGGTTGGCGTTGGTTACCGCCTCGAGGCGCAGCGGGTCGGCCAGCACGCCGCGCAGCGCCGGCAGGTCGCCGAGGATCTGCGGCAGGGTTTCGTAGCGGTGCAGGGTGCCCAGCAGGTTGGCGACGTAGAGGTCTAGGGTCTGGCGGTTCTGTGAAGCCAGCTCATCCTGGTAGTAGCGCTCGGCCAGGTGGTGCAGCGGCCACAGCAGCGGGGCCAGGCACAGCGCCAGCAGGGCCAGGCTGCGCCAGCGGGGTCGGCGGGGAGGCGTGGGTCTTGGGATCATCGCGGTTTATTGCGCCAGAAAGTTCTGGCGCAATTATGCGCTACTTGAGGCAGTCGATGAGTGCATCGTGCCAGTGCGGCTGGACGACCTGCCATTCACGGGCAAGGCGCGAACAGTCCAGGCGCGAGTTGAGCGGTCGTCTGGCCGGTGTCGGGTACTCGCTGGAAGGGATCGGCAGCAGCTCGGCACAGGACAGTCCGCGCGCCTTGAGCTGTTCGCCGATGGCCTGGGCAAAGCCGAACCAGGAGGTCTCGCCCTGGGCGGTCAGGTGGTAGGTGCCCCAGGCACCGGCCTGACCGTTGCGCCAGCGCTCGATCAGCGCGCGGGTACTGGCGGCGAGGGTGCCCGCCCAGGTCGGGGCGCCGATCTGGTCGTTGACGACTTTCAGCTGTGGACGTTCCTGAAGCAGGCGCTGCATGGTCAGCAGGAAATTGCGCCCATGCAGTGAATAGACCCAGCTGGTGCGCAGGATCAGGTGTTCTGCGCCTGCAGCGCGGATCGCCTGTTCTCCGGCCAGCTTGCTGCGACCGTAGATTCCCAGGGGATTGGGCGCGTCGTCCTCGTCGTATGGCGTGGCCTTGCTGCCGTCGAAGACATAGTCGGTGGAGTAGTGGATCAGTGGAACGCCGAGGCGTGCGGCTTCTTCGGCTAATATTCCCGGCGCCTCGGCATTGATGGCGAAGGACTGTTCCGGCTCGTTCTCGGCCTGATCCACCGCAGTGTGTGCCGCCGCATTGATGATCAGATCTGGAGCCTGTCGGCGCAGTGGTTCGCGCAGCTGTTCCGGTCGGGCCATGTCGAACTGGTCGCGGCCAACCAGGCACACCTCGCCCAATCCGGCCAGGGCGCCCTGCAACGCCTGGGCAACCTGGCCATTGTGGCCGCAGACAAGGATTTTCACGGGAACAGCTCCGCATCCTTGAACAATCTGCCGGCCTGGTCCTTGGCGGACAGGATCGGTGCTTCCTGCATGCCCCAGTCGATCGCCAGCTGCGGATCATCCCAGCGGATGCAGCGTTCGGCGCTCGGGGTGTAGTAATCGGTGGTCTTGTAGAGAAAGTCGGCCGACTCGCTCAGCACCAGGAAGCCATGGGCGAATCCTGGTGGTATCCAGAATTGCCGGTGGTCCACGGCGCTCAGCCGCGTCGCGACCCACTGTCCACAGGTAGGTGAACTCTGGCGCAGATCCACGGCGACGTCGAGGACCTCGCCCTGCATGACCCGCACCAGTTTCCCCTGGGGATTGTCGATCTGGTAGTGCAGGCCGCGCAGTACGCCCTTTTGCGAGCGTGAGTGGTTGTCCTGCACGAAGTTCACATCAACGCCAGCCTTGTCGGCAAAGTCCCGTGCGTTGAAGCTTTCGAAGAAGAAACCACGGCTATCACCAAAAATCTTCGGTTCGATGATCAGAACATCCGGGATGGCCGTGGCGATGATATTCATGGGGTCTCTTCTATCAATTTACTGAGGTACTGTCCGTACCCCGTCTTCTTAAGTTCTTCGGCCTTCCTCTGTAATTCTTGACGGCTGATCCAGCCTTTCTGATAAGCGATCTCTTCCAGGCAAGCGATTTTCAGTCCCTGCAGGTGTTCGATGGTCCGCACATACTGGGACGCTTCCAGGAGACTGTCGTGGGTGCCGGTGTCGAGCCATGCAAGGCCGCGCCCCAAGCGCTCCACGCGCAGGTCGCCACGCTCCAGGTAGGCGTTGTTGATGTCGGTGATCTCCAGTTCGCCGCGTGGGGAGGGCTTGACCCCCTTGGCAATCTTCACCACATCGTTGTCATAGAAGTACAGGCCGGTAACCGCGTAGCTGGACCTTGGCTTGGCTGGCTTTTCTTCGATCGACAAGGCCCGGCCATTGCCGTCGAACTCGACCACGCCGAAGCGCTCGGGGTCCTTGACCCAGTAGCCGAACACCGTGGCGCCGGCCTGGTGCTTGACCGCGCGCTGGAGCTGTTCGCTGAAGCCTTGGCCATGGAAGATGTTGTCGCCCAGGATCAGGCATACCGAGTCGTTGCCGATGAACTCCTCGCCAATCAGGAAGGCCTGGGCCAGGCCGTCGGGCGACGGTTGCTCGGCATAGCTGAGGTTGATGCCGAACTGGCTGCCGTCACCGAACAGCTGGCGGTACTGCGGGAGGTCGGCGGGCGTGGAGATCAGGAGGATATCGCGGATACCCGCCAGCATCAGGACAGAGACCGGATAGTAGATCATCGGCTTGTCGTAGATGGGCAGCAGCTGCTTGGAGGTGGCCAGTGTGATCGGGTGCAGGCGAGTGCCGGAGCCGCCGGCGAGGATGATGCCCTTGGTCATGCGATCGAGTCCTTGTAATCGTTGTTACCCAGTCGTTCACGTTGATAGCTGCCATCCTGGACATGGCGGCACCATTCAAGGTTGTCCAGGTACCATTGGACAGTCTTGCGCAGGCCTGTCTCGAAGGTTTCCTCGGGAACCCAGCCCAGCTCGCGCTCGATCTTGCTGGCGTCGATGGCATAGCGCTGGTCGTGGCCCGGGCGATCCTTGACGAAGGTGATCAGGTCAGCGTAGTTGGCAATTCCTGCAGGGTGTTGCGGGGCCAGCTCCTCGAGCAGGGCACAGATGCCGCGCACCACATCGATGTTCTTCTGCTCATTGTGGCCACCGATATTGTAGGTTTCACCTACCTCCCCTTCGCTAACCACCTTGAACAGCGCGCGGGCGTGATCCTCGACGAACAGCCAGTCACGCACTTGCAGGCCATCGCCATAGACCGGCAGCGGTTTGCCTTCGAGGGCGTTGAGAATGACCAGTGGAATGAGCTTCTCGGGGAAGTGGAACGGCCCATAATTGTTGGAGCAGTTGGTCAGCAGCACCGGCAATCCATAGGTACGGTGCCAGGCGCGGACCAGGTGGTCGGAGGCCGCTTTGCTCGCCGAATAGGGCGAACTGGGGGCGTAGGGCGTGGTTTCGGTGAACAGGTCGTCGACCCCGTGAAGGTCACCGTAGACCTCGTCGGTGGAAATGTGATGGAAGCGGAAAGACTTGCGCTCCTCCTCGCCCAGTGTGTTCCAGTAACCCCGAGTGGCCTCCAGCAGACTGTAGGTACCGACGATGTTGGTCTGGATGAAGTCCGAAGGGCCGTCGATGGAGCGATCCACATGCGATTCCGCTGCCAGGTGCATGATGGCGTGTGGCTGGAACCGGGCGAGCACTGCACTGACGGAGGCCTGGTCGACGATATCGACCTGGGCGAACTCATAGCGCGAATTGCTGGCGATGCTCGACAGTGATTCCAGGTTGCCTGCATAGGTCAGCTTGTCGAGATTAAGGACTTCATGCTCGGTATTGCTGATGAGGTGGCGTACCAGGGCCGATCCGATGAAACCGGCTCCCCCGGTAATGAGAATACGCATGTCGGATTCCCTTTCCTTCCAATAATGACGGTGGCTAGCGGGCTCACAGCTTGTCGGCTGACAAGGCTATAGGCAAGTTGAATGCGCTGGGCTGCAAGGCCTGTGCGACGAAACGCCAATTGTACGCTGCCGGCTTGCCAATTTGCCTGCCTGATGGCGATATACGAAAAAAACGAGAGCTTCCGCCATGCCGCTTTCCATCCTGATCCAGCGTTCCAGTTTGCCCGTCCCCTCACTGAGCGAGGCGCAGGCCCATGCCTTGCTGCGGGCGCATTACGATCTGGCCGGTGGTTTGCAGCCTTTGGGTAGCCAGCAGGACCTGAACTTCCAGGTCAACGGCAGCGATGAGTGCTATGTGCTCAAGATCTGCCACGCCAACTACGCCCGGCAGGAGTTGGAAGCACAGCATGCCGCGCTGACTCATTTGCGTGACTGCGGCCTGCCGGTACCTGCGGTACGCCTGGCCAGCAACGGGCAGGACCTGTTGGCGCTGGATGTCGACGGCCAGACCTTGCGCGTGCGCCTGCTCGACTACATCGACGGGCGGCCGTTGACCCGCCTGAGCCACCTACCGGCGCGGGTGATGGTGGAACTCGGCGCGCTTTGCGCCCGCGTCGACAGGGGCCTGGCCAACTTCGACCATCCCGGCCTCGAGCGCACCTTGCAGTGGGATCCGCGCCATGCCCAGGCCCTGATCCAGCATCTGCTGCCGGTGTTGCGGGATGCACAGCGCCGGGCGCGGGTGGAGAGCGTGGCCAAGGCGGCAAGCGCACGATTGCAGCCGCTGGTCGAACAGTTGCCGATCCAGGCCGTGCATCTGGACATCACCGACGACAACGTGGTCTGGGCCCGGGATGCCGAGCGGCAGTGGCAGGTACAAGGTGTCATCGATTTTGGTGACCTGGTGCGTACCTGGCGTATCGCCGATCTGTCGGTGACCTGCGCGGCCTTGCTGCATCACGCCGAGGGCGACCCGCTGCGGATCCTGCCGGCGGTCAGCGCCTATCATGCCGTGAATCCCCTGCAGGACGCCGAGTTGCGCGCCCTCTGGCCGCTGGTGCTGAACCGCGCCGCCGTGCTGGTGCTCAGCAGCGAACAGCAACTGGCCATTGATCCGGACAACCAGTACACCCGCGACAACATCGCCCATGAATGGGAGATCTTCGATACCGCCTGCGCCGTGCCCGTAGCTTTGATGGAGGCGGCAATTCTCCAGGCGGCCGGGCGAAAGCCGGCCAGCATCGACCTTGGTGATTGCGCCGTGTTGCTGCCAGGACTCAACGGCCAGTCGGTGATCCGCGTCGACCTGGGCGTGCTCAGCCCTCACTGCGAGGCAGGCAACTGGGAGCAGCCCGGCTTTGACCAGCGTCTGCTCGCTATCCAGCCAGGGCCGGCGTGTAGCCTGCATGGGCAGTACCGCCTGTCGCAAACCCACATCGACCGACCTGAAGAACCGGCCACCTGCGCCCTGGGCGTAGAGCTGAACCTGTCGCCCGGCACCGCGTTGCAAGCGCCCGAAGCTGGGGTATGGCAATGTATCGGCGATGGTCGTGGCTGCTTGCGCACCGCGCACTGGAACCTGTGGTTCGAAGGCCTGGAAGAGGCGCCGACGGATGGCCAGGCGCTGCTCAAGGGACAAGCCATGGGCGCGACCTGTGGGTACCTTCGCGTGCAGCTGTGTCTGGATACCGATACCCGCCCACCCTTCTTTGCCACGCCCTCCCATGCTGCCGCCTGGCTGGCCTTGTGCCCGTCGCCACAAGCTTTGCTGGGCTTCGCCTGCGACGCCGAGCCGCTGGCCGACCCGCAGGCCCTGCTGGCCCGTCGCGATGCCAGCTTCGCGCGCTCGCAGAAGCACTACTACGCCCAGCCTCCGCACATCGAGCGCGGTTGGCGCAACTACCTGATCGACATGCAAGGCCGCTCGTACCTGGACATGCTCAACAACGTCGCGGTGCTCGGCCATGGCCATCCGCGCATGGCCGCTGAGTCGGCGCGCCAGTGGTCGCTGGTCAACACCAACTCGCGCTTTCACTACGCAGCCATCGCCGAATTCTCCGAACGCCTGCTGGAAGTGGCCCCGGAAGGCTTCGACCGGGTGTTCCTGGTCAACAGCGGCACCGAGGCCAATGACCTGGCGATCCGTCTGGCCTGGGCCTACAGCGGCGGGCGCGACCTGCTCAGCGTGCTGGAGGCCTACCACGGCTGGTCGGTGGCCACTGACGCGATCTCCACCTCCATCGCCGACAACCCCCAGGCCCTGGAGACCCGGCCGGACTGGGTGCATCCGGTGGAGGCGCCGAATACCTTCCGCGGGCGCTACCGGGGCGCCGACAGCGCCGCCGACTACCTGCGCGATGTCGATGCCAAGCTGGCCGACCTCGACGCCCGTGGTCGCCAGTTGGCCGGGATGATCTGCGAACCGGTGTACGGAAACGCCGGGGGCATCTCGCTGCCGCCGGGCTACCTGCGCGAGGCCTACGCCAAGGTGCGCCAGCGCGGCGGGGTGTGCATCGCCGACGAGGTGCAGGTCGGTTACGGGCGCCTGGGCGAGTACTTCTGGGGCTTCGAGGAGCAGGGTGTGGTGCCGGATATCATCACCATGGCCAAGGGCATGGGCAACGGCCAGCCGCTGGGCGCGGTGATCACCCGGCGCGAGATCGCCGAGGCGCTGGAGGCCGAGGGCTACTTCTTCTCCTCGGCCGGGGGCAGCCCGGTCAGTTGCCGCATCGGCATGGCGGTGCTGGACGTAATGCGTGACGAAGGATTGTGGGACAACGCCCGTGACGTGGGCCGTTACTTCAAGGCACGCCTGCAGGCATTGGTCGATAAATATCCGCTTGCCGGTGCCGCCCATGGTTCCGGGTTCTACCTGGGGCTGGAGCTGGTACGCGATCGCCAGACGCTGGAACCGGCGACCGAGGAGACCATGATTCTGTGCGATCGCCTGCGCGATCTGGGGATCTTCATGCAGCCGACCGGCGACTACCTGAACATCCTCAAGATCAAGCCGCCGATGTGCACCACGCGGGCCAGCGTGGACTACTTCGTCGACAGCGTGGAGCGGGTCCTCGGCGAAGGGCTCTGAATCACGGCATGCAGGCCTGGCAAGTCGATTGTTATCGGTTCGCCAGGCTTTTTTATGCCTAAATATTTTGTGATTAGCTATTTAAAGTCGATATTTATCGGTTGTAATATCGGCTGAACATTACGCTGCCTATACTGGCGAGCCTGCATCTTTTTCGATCACTGACCTGGCGCCACTGGCCCCGGGCCTTCGCAGAGGTTACCCATGAAGACCCTCAACTCGACCCCCCGCGCCGACGGTTTCCACATGCCCGCCGAGTGGGCCCCGCAGACCCAGGTATGGATGGTCTGGCCGGAGCGTCCGGACAACTGGCGCTTGGGCGGCAAGCCGGCGCAGGCCGCGCACGTGACCCTGGCCAAGGCCATTGCCCGCTTCGAGCCGGTCACCGTGGCGGTGTCCGCCGGCCAGTACGAGAACGCCCGTCGCCAGCTCGACCTGCCCAACATCCGCGTGGTCGAGATCAGCAATGACGACGCCTGGGTGCGTGACACCGGCCCGACCTTCGTCATCAACGACCACGGCGAGGTACGCGGCGTGGACTGGGGCTTCAACGCCTGGGGCGGCTTCGACGGCGGCTTGTACGCGCCCTGGAACCGCGACGAGGAGCTGGCCGCCAAGGTCATGGAGATGGAGCGCGTGCAGCGCTACCACACCGAAGGCTTCGTGCTCGAAGGCGGTTCGATCCACGTCGATGGCGAAGGCACCCTGATCACCACCGAAGAATGCCTGCTCAACCGCAACCGCAACCCGCACCTGGACCGCGAACAGATCGAGGAGATCCTGCGCGAGCACCTGGCGGTCGAGACCATCGTCTGGTTGCCGGACGGCTTGTACAACGACGAGACCGATGGCCACGTCGACAACTTCTGCTGTTACGTCAGCCCAGGCGAAGTGTTACTGGCCTGGACCGATGATTCCAATGACCCCAACTACGCGCGCTGCCACGCCGCCTACGAGGTGCTGAAAAACACCCGCGACGCCAAAGGGCGCGAGTTCGTGGTGCACAAGATGCCGATTCCGGGGCCGCTTTACGCCACCCAGGCCGAATGCGATGGCGTCGATCATGTGGTGGGCAGCCAAGAGCGTGACCCTTCGGTACGCCTGGCCGGGTCCTATGTGAACTTCCTGATCGTCAATGGTGGCATCATCGCGCCGAGCTTCGACGACCCTGCTGATGCGCAAGCCAGAGCTATCCTGGCCAAGGTCTTCCCGGATCACGAAGTGGTGATGATCCCGGGGCGTGAGCTGCTGTTAGGCGGTGGCAACATCCACTGCCTGACCCAGCAGCAACCGGCACCGGTAAAACGTTGATCGGCCAATGAGTGAAAAACCCGTCGAAAGGCGGGTTTTTAATGCTCGCGATAGTCGGTCGGGCGGCATGGCACAGCAATTGTATTGATTTTTCCTCGTACTTCAGACGAATGGGCCTACGCCATTCTGTAATGCATCTGAAGTAACTTAGCCGCTCACTCGGCCCAGGGAGTACGTGAGGAAATGAACGCAGCAAGTGAGTCGGCTTTGCCCTCAACGGCGGCCAGTCACCAATCGCTCAGAATCCTGGCTCAGTGGTTGAAACGTCATGGAGACGATCGGGTCAGGACGACCGACCCACGACGCCTGCTGGATGGGCGATACCCCCAAGGCCTGATCAGCGAGGAAGAGCTCGAAGCTCTGCTGGCTATCTGGCATTGACCGGGAAGGATCCCGCCGCAGAAAAAAACGCCACCGCAATTGCGGTGGCGTTTTCGTTTGGGCGGCCCGTCCTTGATGCTCGCTGCTGTCACAACTCAGAAGCTGTAGGTTCCGGTCACCACCAGGCTGCGCGGATCGCCCACCTGGATCTGCGCCGCGCTGGTTGCCGAGCTGTAGTAGGCCTTGTCGGTGATGTTGCTCAAGGCCGCGCGTACATCCCAGTCGTGGGTGCGATAGCCCGCCAGCGCGTCCCAACGGCCGTAGCCCGGCAGGATCACGGTGTTCTGGTTGTCGGCGTAGCGGTCGCCGACCAGGGTCAGGCCGGTTTCGGCGTACCAGCCCAGCTCCGGCTTCCAGGTCACGAACAGGCTGGCGTTACGCTTGGCCACGTCGTTGATGCGGTTGCCCTGCTGGCCGTTGTTGTCCTTGACGATGGTCGCGTCCTGCAGGCCGATGCCGCCGCGCACGTACCAGTTGCCCACCACGTTGCCGGTGGCGGTCAGCTCGATGCCGCGTGAACGCTGCAGGCCGCTGAGCTGGATCAGTTCCGGGTTGATCGGGTCGCGGGTACGGCGGTTGTACAGTTCCAGTTCGTAGATCGCCAGGGTGGTGCTCAGGCGCTCGTCGAACCATTCGCTCTTGACCCCGATTTCCTTCTGCCGGGTCTGTTCCGGGTCGGTCTGGTTGGCGTTGCCGGCCGCGCCGGGGGTGATGCCGATCAGGCCGCCACCGACCGGAGAGTAGGTCTTGCTCCAGGAGGCATAGAAGGAGTGGTCCTGCCAGGGGGTGTACACCACGCCGATACGCGGACTGAAACTGTTGTCCTTCTGCTTTTCCGAGATGTTGCGCAGTTTGTTGGTGGTGTCCACCTCGAACTGGTCGAAGCGCACGCCGGCCAGCAGCTGCCACTGGTCGTTGAGGCGGATCTGGTCTTGCAGGTAGATCCCTCGGCTCTCGACGTCGGTGTGGTTGTTGCTGGACACCCGCATCGTGCCGTTGTGCTGCTGGCTGGGCGTGGCCCCCTGCAGCGGTACCGAGGGAACGCCTACGCCTTGGCTCAGCAGCGAGTTGCGACGTTGTTCGCCCATTTCCAGGCCCACCAGCAGCGTGTGCTCCAGACCGAAGGTTTCTACATGACCTTCGAGTTCGACGGTGTTGTAGAGATTGCGGGTGCTCAGGTCCTGCTGCCAGCGCTGGCGGTCCACCAGACCGGCAACGGGGCGGTAGGCGGTCAGGTAGGTGTTGTCGAAGTCGCTCTCCAGGGTGAACAGGCTGAAGGTGTGGCGCAGTTGCCACTGATCGTTCAGCTCGTAGTTCAGACGCGAGCGCAGCGACTCGGCGCGGTCGTTGATGTAGTCGCGCTGGGTGTCGCCGTAGGTAGTCTTGCGGCTGACATCGGCCGGGCGCCCGGTGAGCGGGTTGCCGGGGATGCCACGGTCAGGGGTACGGTCGTAGCGGCTGTACTCGTACTGCACCAGCCAGTTCAGCTCGGGGGTGATCTGCCAGCTCATCGACGGCGCGAACAGCTGGCGGTGGTTGCCGTCGATGCCTTCGCGGAAGCTGTTCTTGTCCTCGTTGCCCAGGTTCAGGCGCAGGCTGAGGGTGTCGCTGGGGTCGGCGCTGAGGTCGGCGTACAGGCTGCGCAGGTCCTGGCTGCCACCTTGTGCCTCGATGGTCGAGCGGCGGCCGTGCTCCGGCGCCTTGCTCACCCGGTTGACGATGCCGCCCTGGCTGCCACGGCCATAAAGCACTGCCGCCGGCCCCTTGAGCACCTCGACCCGCTCGATGTTGTGCAGATCGCGGGTGTACTGGCTGTCGTCGCGGACACCGTCCAGGTAGAAGTCGTTGCTGGCGTCGAAGCCGCGGATACGCAGGCTGTCGAAGCGGGTGTCGGCGCCGCTGCTGACGTTGGGGATGCCTTCCAGCGCCTTGCCCAGGTTGCTGCTGCCGTAGTCCAGCACGTTGCGGGTCTTCACCGAATCGATGGCCTGTGGCACGTAGCGCGCGGGGGTCGAGGTGCGGGTCGCGGTGGTCACGTCCTTGACTCGCGGGTTGTCCTCTTCGCGGGTGCTGTCGGCGGTCACCGAGGTTTCCGGCAGGGTCGTGGTGGCAGCACTGGCCAGGCCGGCGCTGAACAGCAGCGACAGGCCCAGGGTCAAGGGTGAAAGGCGGCAGGGGGCAGGCATCGAAGGCGTCCAAGGGAAGGAGTGAGAAATTGGGCGCGAATGGTAATGCTTGCTATTTACTGTTGCATCGACATTTGTAAAGGGTTGTCTTTACAAATGTTTCAAGATGTTGCTATTCATTTGAATTGATTTGAAATTATCTTGGCATTCTTAGGGGTGCATTTCCGGAATGGCTTGTGGGAGCGGCGGTGCGTGCAATGCTGCTCTGCGCGTGACAGCGCAGCTGGAAGGGCAGGGCACTTTCCAACAGGCTTTCGGAAGGCCTGCGGGAACATGGCCGTATGACGGTTTTATGGATTTCGAGCGTTTTCCACAAAAGAGACAAATTTGCGCTGACCCACGGCAGATATGCATGGAAATGCACCAGCGCTGACCTTGTTTTTGGTTATATCAACCTGCATTTCACGTTTTTTTGACATGTATAAGCAGGCAGGGCTAGGATTCGGGCTCTACGCCTGCTGGCCATTCTCTGGCCATGCGGCTGCAAGGCCCGTTGCAGACCATTGGCGGGCCTTCGGCTTGGATCCGCATAGCGTCGAACCTACGAAGGGGCGTTGGTTCCTGGCGTTCTGATGCAGAGCGTTTTTGAATACGAAATAAGGAAAATAACATGTTGAAAACCAGGATCAGCCTGGTCGCCCTGGCGATGATCGCCGCGACCCAGGCACAGGCCAATGACCAGGCCGAGAGCAAGGGCTTCATCGAGGACAGCCACGCCAACGTCCTTCTGCGCAACGCCTTCATCAACCGTGACAAGAAGCATCACACCAACGACCAGTCCCAGTGGGGCCAGGGCGTCATCGCCAACTTCTCCTCCGGTTTCACCCAGGGTACCGTCGGTGTAGGTGTCGACGCGTTCGGCCTGTACGCCTTGCGCCTCGATGGCGGCAAGGGCCGCAACGGCGGCGGCGGTATCGACTTCTTCAAGCGTGAGAACACCGTCAACGAGCGCAAGCGTAGCGATGCAGCGGACGACCTGGCGCGTGCCGGTGCCGCGATCAAGTTCCGTGTCTCCAACACCGTGCTCAAGTACGGCGACCAGATGCCGGCCCTGCCTGTGCTGCAGTACGACGATTCGCGCCTGCTGCCAGAGAGCTTCAGCGGTACCCTGATCACGTCCAAGGAGATCAAGGGCCTGGAGCTGAATGCCGGTCGCTTCACCAGCGAAGTGCAGAAGAGCGCCCAAGGCCATGACAGCGGTCGCTTGAAGTCGATCAACGTCCTGGGCGGCAGCTACAAGTTCACCGACAACTTCACCGCGTCGCTGTACACCGCCGACAACGAAGACGTGATGAAGAAGCACTACCTGGGCATGAACTACGTCTTCCCGATTGCGGCTGACCAGTCCCTGACCCTGGACTTCAACGGCTACAAGTCGGACATCGACAAGAAATACGTCGAAGGCCGTCTGACCGGCGACTCCAACACCATCTGGAGCCTGGCAGCCACCTACGCCTACGGACCGCACTCGTTCACCCTGGCCTACCAGCGCAGCACGGGCGATACCGGCTACAACTACGGCGGCTACCAGAAAGGCGGCGGCATCGGCGACGGTGGTTCGACCATCTACCTGGCCAACTCCTACTGGTCCGACTTCAACGCCGAGGACGAGCGTTCCTGGCAGCTGGGCTACGGCCTGGACTTTGGCGCATTCGGCGTACCGGGCCTGACCTACAAAATTGCCTACGTCGTGGGTGACAACATCAATACCCGTACCCTGGACAAGCCAGAAGGCTATGGTGAAGGCAAAGAACGTGAACTGTTCAGCCAGATCCGCTACGTCGTCCAGGAAGGCCCGGCCAAGGACCTG
Source organism: Pseudomonas sp. TE6288 (assembly GCF_054062095.1). Classification (NCBI taxonomy): domain Bacteria; kingdom Pseudomonadati; phylum Pseudomonadota; class Gammaproteobacteria; order Pseudomonadales; family Pseudomonadaceae; genus Pseudomonas; species Pseudomonas sp. TE6288. The sequence goes on along the minus strand of NZ_JBSSEW010000008.1, from coordinate 205,383 downwards.
TCGGTCAAGCTGCGTGGTTCGTTCCTGCGCACCAACACGGCTGTTCGCCAGAGCGAATACAACGACGACGGCAACGAAGTCCGCGTATTCGTCGAGTACCCGATCAGCATCTTCTGATCCTGATCCCGCGTCACCCGCAGCCCCGGCCTATGCCGGGGCTGTTTCTTTCCGCAGCACGCTGGCCGTCACCGGCGCCACCTCGATCTCCCCCGTCTCCGGCGCAAAGCTGTCACTGCGCGCCATCCGCCACATCCGTGCATAGAACTCGCTGTCGATCGCACCGCTGAGCAGCTCGCCTGGCTTGAGGAAGGTGTGCAGTTGCGAGAACAGGCCAATCTCGCTGGCGCTGATACGCCGCGCCAGGTGCTTGGGCTTGAGTTCAGAAGGATGGTCCAGACCGGCGGCGGCAAGCATCTCGGCCAGGGCGTGCAGGGTATTGCGGTGGAAGCTTGCGACCCGCTCGGCCTTCTCCGGCACCACCAGCGCGCGCTGGCGCAGCGGGTCCTGGGTCGCCACCCCGGTCGGGCACTTGTTGGTGTGGCAGCTTTGCGACTGGATGCAGCCGATGGCGAACATGAAGCCCCGGGCGGAGTTGACCCAGTCCGCGCCGATGGCCAGCACGCTGGCGATGTCAAAGGCGCTGACCAGCTTGCCCGCCGCGCCGATGCGGATGCGCTCGCGCAGGTTCAGCCCCACCAAGGTGTTGTGCACGAACATCAGGCCCTCGCGCAGCGGCACGCCCATGTTGTCGGAGAACTCCCGGGGCGCCGCGCCGGTGCCGCCTTCCTTGCCGTCGACGACGATGAAGTCCGGGGTGATGCCGGTGGCCAGCATGGCCTTGGCGATGCCCATGAACTCCCACGGGTGGCCCAGGCAGAACTTGAAGCCCACCGGCTTGCCGCCGGACAGCTCGCGCAGCCGGGCGACGAACTGCAGCAGCTCCCGCGGTGTGGCGAAGGCACTGTGGGCGGCCGGCGAGATGCAGTCCTCGCCCTCGCGCACGCCTCGGGTGGCGGCGATCTCGGCGCTGACCTTGTGCCCCGGCAGGATCCCGCCATGGCCCGGCTTGGCGCCCTGGCTGAGCTTGATCTCGATCATCTTCACCTGGGCGGCGCGGGCCTGCTCGGCGAAGCGCTCGGGGTCGAACTGGCCGTCTTCGCTGCGGCAGCCGAAGTAGCCGCTGCCGATTTCCCAGATCAGGTCGCCGCCGTGCTCGCGGTGGTAGGGGCTGATGCTGCCCTCGCCGGTGTCATGGGCGAAACGGCCCAGGCGCGCGCCCTTGTTCAGCGCGGCGATGGCGTTGGCACTGAGGGCGCCGAAGCTCATGGCCGAGATATTGAAGATCGACGCCGAGTACGGTTGACGGCACTGCGGGCCGCCGATGCGAATGCGGAACGACGCAGGGTCGGGCATCGGCACCGGCAGCATCGAGTGGCTGATGAACTCGAAGCCCGGTTTGTAGGCATCGTTGAGCGTGCCGAAGGCTTTCTCGGCACTTTCGTTCTTGGCCCTGGCGTACACCAGCGAACGCTGGGCGCGGGAGAACGGCAGCTTGTCGTCGTCGCCCTCGATCAGATACTGGCGAATCTCCGGGCGGATGGTCTCGATCAGGTAGCGGATATTGCCCAGGATCGGATAGTTGCGGCGCACGGCGTGGTGGCGTTGGCGCAGGTCGTTGAGGCCGACCAGGCTGAGCAGGGCGCTGATGACGATGAAGGGCCAGAGCCAGGTGTGGGCAAGCAGGAAAGGGGCACTGGCAATCGTGAAGACCAGACACAGGAACAGGCAAGCATAGCGGCTGGGGAGCGAGTCTTTCATGGGTCCATCGCAGGCGGGATGACCTGGCCTAGGATAGGCAAAGGCTGCGCAGGGAAAACCTGGGGTTTCGGTAAAAGACTGTTACTCGACGCGGAATTGCCTGGGGCGGTAGCTACGGCCAGTTTCGATGGGAGCCAAGGTCGCGGTATCCGATCAGGTGAACTGGATGAAGAAGAAGCCGGCTTCATCGCCTTGCTTGCCGCGCCGAGCCTGCCTGTCGATATACAGGTAGCCGATACCGTCCGAGAACAATCCCACATGCTGCGGGCTGGCGCTGGCCACATCACTGTCGAGCAGTTGCATCAGGAACAGGAAGCGCTGGGGTTCGTAGATCGGATCCTGCAGCCAGCAAGGCCGCCCGACGGGCTTGCTCAGGTCGATACCGCTGTCCTCGTCCTCCAGTTCCTGCTCTTCCTCTTCATCGTTGAACGGTTCGAACTGGATGTAGGCACGTTCCAGCAGGAGGGCTGCGGTGGGCGGCGCGATCGACTGGTCGGCCAGCTCATGCAGAATGACCCGGGCAAAACCTTTGGCGCGTTTTTCGTCGAGCTCACTCTGCTGGTTGACGGTGTAATGGCGCTGGGTGGAACGACTGAAGGCGCCGTCATGCTGACGCGCACTGATGAACACCGTGATTGCCATGCCGGGTGGAATGAAGGTGACGGGCAGGAAGCGTTCGCTCAATGTCAGCAGTGGGGTCATCGGCTCACCGGTATCCGGGCTTCTTGGCCACAGCGAGGCATCCTTGAGGCGGGCACCGCCGCCGATCTGGCCCAGACCGTGATCTTGGTCGGAAAGCACGATTTTTTGCGAGCTCATGGTCGATAGCATCCTTTGCTTTTGGCGAGTCTGATTGTGCAGTTCCGCAATGGTCGTGGCTGTTGCTGTGATCTGCCTGCCAATGGCCTACGCCTTGAGCAACTCGGGATAGTCGCTGAACCAATAGCGCAGGGCGTCCTGGTTGAGGCCATGCTCACCGCGCCAGAAGTCCATCGGGTAACTCCAGTCCGACGAGCGTGCGCTGCGTGGTGCCAGGCCGAGGTTGGTGTAGCGGTACAGCAGGCCAGGGTGCTCCGGGGTCTGCAGTATCCCGCAGTGTCCAAGCAGGTCGAGGAAACCCCGGCCTTCTTCTTCGCTCATCTTGATGCCGGGTAGTTTACGCAGTAGCTTGAGCAGGTCCTTGGGTTTGGTCACGGCAGGCACGTTACGGATCAGGTCCAGAATCGACACCATTAGGTCCAGGTTACCCGGCCGTTCTTTCGGCCCGGCGCTATGTTCCTGCAACTGGAACGCGATGTGGGAGGGGCTGCCGAAAAGCGCTGCGCCGATCAGAAAACGCACCCTGTTGAGGGCAATGAAGTTGACTTCGCGCTCCTTGAAGAAACTGCAGACCTGACAGTTCGGTTGGTCCTGCGCCGTGAAAGCGTGTTGCGGCAGGTGTGTCGCGCAAGCATAGGCCGACAGAGCCGCGCGCAGGTAGGCCTGGTTGCGCTCGACACCGGTGAGAAAGTTGGCGACCACCTCTTTCTTCACCACGGTCTCTCGCTCCTTGAACAGCCAGGTAAGCACCTGGTCATGGCTCATCCTGCGGGTCTCGGTCGCCAGGCCTGTGGCTACCAGCGCCGAGCTTGGTGGCTCGCTGGGATGCTGGGCCTTGAGGATCTTGCAAAGTTGTTCCGGAGTTGCAGTCATGTTCATTTCCCGCAGGAGCTTTTGTTGGCCTTGGGGGGCAGGGCGCCACGGCTGTCGAGCACGGGCAGTTGCGTGACTTTGCTGACACCGCGTGCCTTCAGGAAGTCGTTGGCGAGCGCTATCCGCTCGAGGCCAGGGTCTTTTTTCGCCTTGGCGTCGGAGATGCCATAGATCTTGTTGCCTCGCACGTTCGGGTTCTTCCTGCCGAGCACTTCTCGCTCGCGGATCCCCGAATCCTCAATGCCGCGTATCGTGTCGTAGTCGGTACCAATCGGTGTCACGCGGTTGATGCGGTCACCTTCCTTGAGGCGTGGGCCGTCTGCGCCCTTGGTCTCCATATGTCGGCGTACCACGCCTTCGAGCGTATCGTTGTCCGAGGCTCGCCCGTTGTAATACGGGTTGCCTTTCTCGTCGGAAAGGAAATAGCTCCAGTCCAACCCGTGCGGATCTATCCCGCCGACAGGGTTCGGCGCATAGCGGTATAGGTTGATGCCGCCTTCCAGGCCAATAGGGTCGGGCTGAGTGAAGCGGCCGCTCTGTGGGTCATAGTAGCGGAACAGGTTGTAGTGCAGGCCTGTCTCACGGTCCAGGTACTGACCTTGAAAGCGCAGGTTCTGCTGTTCGATGAAGTCGTCAGCCCGCCACTCGCGTAAGGTCATGCCCCAGGCGGAGCATTCGCCCTCCCAGGCCAACGTACCGTCACTGTCGGTCAGTTGCTCGGGCAGACCGTTGAGGGCGTTGTGGTAATGGAACGTGCGTTGATGCGCGCCTTGACCGTCGACACGTGCCAGGACTCTATAGCCCGGCTCATAGACATATAGGGTGAGGTGGCCGTTGCAGCGTTCTTGCAGCAGCTTGAGACCGTCCCAGCCAAAGTCGGTGCTGCCCAGCAGATTGCCCTGATCGTCGTGGTCGGTCTTGCCGATGCGGCGTCCGAGAGGGTCGTAGTGCAGCTTGACGATGCGCTCGCGTCCGCCGCGTATAGAGCGCACTTGAACAAGGCGATGATGCTGGTCGTAGCTCATATGCTGTTCGCCATACAGCGTGCTACGTTTTTCCGAAAGGCGCCCGAAACCGTCATAGCGGTAGTGGCGATCTTCCAGTTGGAGCAACTGGTCATGGCGGGCGACTTGCCCAGCACCGGGCACACGGTTTGCCGCAGCGTCATAGAGGTATTGTTCGTTTTGGCCTGGCAACGGTCCCTGGTTGGCGAGCAGGCGATCCGTTGCGTCGTAATGCATCAGCAGCTGATGCTGATGATCGGGTTGCTGGCGCAGGTAGCGCACCAGATTGTCGCGATCATCGAAGTCGAAGCGCTGCTGCCAGGGCGCGGGCAGGTGTTCGTTGTGGTCGGTGTCCCAGCGCAGACGGGCGCTCGGTCGGCCACTGAGGTCGTATTGGTTACGGGTCAGCAGCCGTCCCTGGGTTCGCGAGACCTCACGGTGCAGGCGATCGCGCTCGAAATCGCTGATCACCTGCCCGTCGATGTTGATCTGATGGAGGTGTCCCGAGCCATACACCAGGCGGTTCAGTTGGCGGCCATCGGGCAGCCGCGTCTGCAAGCGATTGTCCAGTGCGTCGTAGGTGTGCTCCAGCCTTCCGGCACTGTTGCTTTCGGCAGTGCGGCGTCCGCAGGCATCATGCTCGAACGCGACGCGTTGCACATTCCCCTGACGATCCTCGCTGATCACCTCCATCAACCGGTCCATCGGATCGAGACTGTAGGTAGTGCTGTCGTCCTCGGTAAGCAACGCAACCAGCCTGCCGGCGGCGTCACGTCGAAGGCGGTGATGGATCGGCGCCTCTCCGGCGCCCGGAGCCGGAATGAAGTCCATGGCGATGATCTGGCCGAGTCCATCGTACTGATAGGCCTTGCGACTGCCATCCAGATTTTCATGCACGGCTAGGCGGTTCGCCTCATCCCAAGTGAAACGATAGGACTCACCGTTGCTGTTGGTCAGTGCCACCAGCCGTGTGCAACGGTCATAGGTAAACAGTGTCGGACGGCCAAGGTTGTCCTGCTGCTCGATGATCTGGCCATTCAGGTCATAGCGAAAATGCTCGGTGTTGCCGAGCGGATCGATGAAGCATTCGAGCAGGCCCGAGGCGGTGTACCGGTACTGGACAATGCGCCCATCCGCCAGCTCCTGGCGTATCCGATGTCCCAAGGCATCGTGTTGGAAGTGGCTGGTCTGGCCGAGGGCGTTGGTCAGACTCTGCAAATGGCCGCGCCGGTCGTAGCGCAACCGTGTGGCGTAGCCTGAGCAGTCCACCTGCTCGATCAGCAGACCTTGTTCGTTCCAGCGCTGACGTTGGCGCTTGCCCGTGGCGTCGATGGTTTCCAGCGGTAGGCCATGTTCGTCATGGCGGTAGCGCGTCACCTCGCCCAAGGGGTCGGTTTCGCGAATACAGTTGCCGTGCTGGTCGTAGCGATAGGTCCAGGTTGCCCCGGCGGCATTGGTTTCACTGCGAGGCAACGCCCAATGCTCGAGCCACTGGGTCGATTCACTGCGTCCCAACGGATCGATGGTTTCGCACAGGTTGCCGGATTCGTCGTAGCTGAAGCGCCACTCACCGCCTTCAGGATCGGTGGCGGCAAGCAGCTGACGTTCATCGTTCCAGTGGAAGCGCCAGGTCTGGCCCAGCGCGTTGCTCGACTCGATGATCTGGAACTGCGCGTTCCAGCGCCGCACACTGGTGCGTAGCAGCGGGTCGGTGATGCAGGTGATGCCAGCCTCGATATCGTATTCGAAGTGATACTCGTCGCCGGCGTTGGTCCAGTGCCGGATCACCCGCCAGTCGTCCAGTTTCTGCCACTGGTAATGGCAAAGCAGGCCATTGGCTGTTTGATGCCCGACCATGCGCCGACCTTCGTCATACATGAATCGACGCTGCAATTGCCCCAGTGCATCGTGGACCTCGGCCAGATCGCCAGCGGCGTCGTAGCGATAGCTGGCGAGCGTTTCAGCATCGTCATCGACGAACACCCGTTCGATATGGCTGACTCGACGTGGCCAAGCGCCGCTGTAGTGCAGCTTGATCCGCACGCGGTCAAAGGTGTCGCGCAGCCACATCAGGCGCCCGAGATCGTCATAGTCCAGGTGGATGCGGTTGTCGTTGCGATCTCCCAGTTTCGCCAGACGGAGGTGGTTGGCGTCCTGTGGACTGGGTTCGAACAAACGATAGAGGCCGCTGCTGATGTCTTCGATCAGCAGCTCGCCATCAAGGGCGCGTCGCACGCTGATGCCTTCGCCAGCGCTGAAGACGGCGTCGCCGAGGGCGATCATTCCCATGTCGATGACACGAGCTTGCTCGTCTGTATACAGCAGACGGTCGTGCTCGACCCTTACAGACACTTCATAGGGGACGCTCCAACCGGCACCGAACAGACCCTCGCGGCGTTCATCGCGACTGTTGTAGTAGCGTTGCCAGTCCAGTGGGATCATGGCCTGGAGGGTGAAGTCGAGGTCGTGTTCGTCGCTCAGGATCTTCGCGCCAGTAGGCGCGTGGACAGGGTTTGGCGAGCCGACGATGGCCGAAGTCAGGGCGGCGGTCACCTGGCTGCTGGCAAAACTGACCACGCCTCCGACGAGCATGCACCCAAACTTGCTATAAAACTTCCCCCCCCGCCCCCGCAACATCATCAACGCCGTGATCGCCAGGCCGATCCCCGGCGTCTTGCCGCTGCGGATCTCGCGCACCACGATCGGCCCGCCGCCGATGCGCACGTTGTCCGAAACCAGCCCGCCATCGACGATCACCGCCTCGCAGGTGCTGCGATCGCCGCTGCGGCAGGCCGGGTGGCCGTTGATCAATACCTTGCTCGAACCTTCGGCAAGGTACTGCGGCGGCATCGGCGGGTGCTTGGTGCACAGCACCTTGTCGTCGGGGGCTTCCTGGGTGTTGGGCGCGGGGCTGGCGACGGTCGGCCGCCACATCTGCGAGAAAAAGCCCTTGGCCATGTCGAGGAAGGTCTCTTCCTGTTCCTCGGCCTGCGCGCCACCGCCCTCGCCACTGGCCGGTGCCGAGGGCGCGGTGACAACGCCGGCCGCGCGCGCGGCGCGCTTGCCGTTGGTCTTGGTGTTGGGCGAGCCGCTGGCGATGGTGGCTTGCACGGTCGGCGGGAACAGGGCGTTGCCGATGCCCTCGCATAATCGACTGAGCCCGGTGTCGGCGCCGGTCTTGGCCATGACCACGCCGACCACCAGGCCCACCACCGCGCCCAGCACGAAGCAGCCCAGGCCGCCGGTGACCACGGTAATGCCCAATGCCGCGGCCACCGCGGCGGTGGCCAGGGCGCCGATGGCGACGTTGGCGGCCACTTCCAGCACGCCGCCGATGATGTCGGCCATCACCGAGGTGTGCAGCAGCGCATCGCCTTCGCGGGCGGCCCAGAGTGCGTCGGACATGGTGCGGGGTCAGCCCAGGTTGTCGAAGTCGAGGGACTGCTTGAGCGCCGCCCAGTGTGTCGCCTCGGCTTCGCCCAGGGGGGTGGGTTTGACGTAGCTCAGGGCGAACATCTTGCGCGTGCCCGGCAGCACCAGCGCCAGCTGGTACTGGTAGACCTTTTCCTGGCCCTTGCTGAACTGGCTGCTCAGCTCGATCGCCTCGATCGGCTGCGCCGCGCCCACCTGGGTGGCGCGGGCCGGCTGGAACTGCAGGTCCTTGACCTGCTGCTGCAGGCGCTGCAACTGGCCGTCGAAGTTGCTCTGCAGGGTCTCGCCCTCTTCGAGCAGGCTGCGGCTGACGATCAGCGAGGTGCCCAGGGCTTCGAAGCGCAGGATGTTGATGCTGGTGTCGCGCACCTGCGCATCGGGCAGGGCGAAGCGGAATTCGTTGACGCGGTAGCTCATGGTTTGGTCTCGTTACTTGCCGGCGCCGGGGAAGAGGGCCTTCACCGCGCCGTCGATGGCCGTTTTCACGCCCTGGTTGTTCGGGGCGGTCTGCGCGCCGCTGCCCACGTTCAGGTCAAGGGTGCCGCCGGTGTTGATCTCGGCGTCGGCGTTGGCGTGGAAGCTGAACTGCTCGCAGCTGATGTTGATCTGCCCGCTGGCGTTGAGCTCGATCACGCTCTTGCCGCAGACCAGGCGCAGGTTCTCGCCGACTTCGATCAGGTAGCTGGTGCTGACACTGTCGGTCTTGCTCGCGCCGACCAGCAGCATGTCGTCGCGGCGCACGGCGCGGATGCGGTCCTGGCCGATGGTGATGGTCTCGAGCATGCCGACGGTCTGGGTGCGGTTGATGCCCACCGACAGCGTCTCGCTCTGCTCGACCACGGTGTCCATGTTGCGTTCGGCATGCATGTACAGTTGCTCGGCGCCCTTCTTGTCCTCCATGCGGATTTCGTTGAAGTTGGCCGGGCTGCCGCCCTTGCTCGAACGGCTCTTCATGCCGCTCTGGGTGGCGCCGCCGGGCAGGTCGTAGGGCACGGTCTGTTCGGCGTTGTACACCCGCCCGGTGATGATCGGCCGATCGGGGTCGCCTTCGAGGAAGCTGACGATGACTTCCTGGCCGATGCGCGGGACCTGGATCGAGCCCCAGTTCTTGCCGGCCGTGGCCTGGGATACGCGGATCCAGCACGAGCTGTTCTCGTTGGACTGGTCGTGGCGGTCCCAGTGGAAGTGCACCTTGACCCGGCCGTACTGGTCGGTCCAGATCTCCTCGCCAGCCGGGCCGACCACCACGGCGGTCTGCGGCCCCTTGACGATCGGGCGCAGCGAACTGCTCACCGGGCGATAGCTCTGCTGCGCGTCGATGCAGCTCAGGTTGCTCTCGAACTGCGCCGCGCCGCTGCCGCCACCGCTTTCCAGGCGTTCCTGGTGCACGTAGTAGCGGGCGGCGACGATCAGGTACTCGCGGTTCTGGTCCTGGCGGCTGAAGTTGCTCAGGCTGAACAGATGGCCGCTGCCCAGGCCCCGGGCGTTGCCGCGCAGCTCGACGCGCTCGTGCAGGCTTTGCAGCGACTCCAGGCGGGTGCGGGCATAGTGCTCGCCGTCCTGGGTCTGCTCGTAGGCGCCGGGGTAGTCGTACAGCGGGTAGTCGCCGGCCTGGTGCGGCCGGGGCATGGCCGAGCGCACGTCGATGCGCGCGCTGGGGCGCTGGAAGTCGTAGTCGTTTAGCTCCAGGGAGCCGGGCTGGACTTCCTGAGCCAGGTGCCAGTCGTTGATGTGGTCGCGCTCGCGGTGCTGGCCGTCCGGCGGGTAGTAGGGCACGGTCTCGTAGCCGGGGGCTTTCTGGTGCGCGCCATAGGCGTCGGCGAGCACCAGCACGTGGCGTTCCTGCTCGTGGCGGAAGAAGTAGTAGATGCCTTCCTCCTCCATCAGCCGGCTGACGAAGTCGAAGCTGGTCTCGCGGTACTGCACGCAGTACTCGCGCTCGCGGTAGTTGCGGCTGAGCAGGTCCTCGAAATCCGAGAAACCCAGGTCGCGGAACACTTGCTTGATGATCTGCGGCGCGCTCAGGTGCTGGAAGATCCGGCAGTCGCTGGTGCGCGTCAGCAACCACAGCCAAGGGCGCAGGGTGACGCGGTAGCTGGCGAACTGGCCCTGATCCACCGACTGGCTGCAGCGGGCGACGATGCCGTGGAAGTGCCGCGATGTGCCGACGCTCTGCTGCACGCTCAGGCTCATGGGCTTGCCCAGCAGCTGGTTGAGGTCGATGGCCGGATCGTCGCTGGTCAGCTGCAGCTCGTAGTCGAACAGGCGGCCAAGCTCCTCGCTGCCGCCCATCTCGGCAAGGATCAGCTTGTCCGGCCCCAGGGGGCTGTTGATTTGCGCCAGGCGCGTGAACTGCTTGAACAGCATGGTCGGTCCTGTCAGTCGGCGGCGCCGAAGTCATAGTGCAAGTCGCTGTCGCGACGGCTGATGCTGACGCTGGCCAGCGGCTTGCCCTCGAGCAGGCGGGTGAGGAACTCGCGGCTCATATCCGGCAGCAGGCCGTTGGTGAGGATGGCGTCGATCATGCGGCCACCGCTTTCGGTTTCGGTGCAGCGCGAGACGATCAGCTCGACCACCTCGTCGTCGTAGGCGAAGCCGACCTTGTGGGTGCCTTCCACACGCTTGCGAATGCGCTCCAGCTGCAGGCGGGTGATGGCCTTGAGCATGGTGTCGCTGAGCGGGTAGTAGGGGATGGTCACCAGGCGGCCAAGCAGCGCTGGTGGGAAGATCTCCAGCAGCGGCTTGCGCAGCGAAGTGGCCACGGCCTCGGGGTCGGGCAGGGCCTGCGGGTCCTTGCAGGTGTTGGCGATCAGCTCGGTACCGGCGTTGGTGGTGAGCAGGATCAGGGTATTGCGGAAGTCGATCTGGCGGCCTTCGCCGTCTTCCATCACGCCCTTGTCGAACACCTGGAAGAAGATTTCATGCACATCGGGGTGGGCTTTTTCCACCTCGTCCAGCAGCACCACGCTGTACGGGCGACGGCGCACGGCCTCGGTCAGCACGCCGCCTTCGCCGTAGCCGACGTAGCCGGGTGGCGCGCCCTTGAGGGTCGAGACGGTATGGGCTTCCTGGAATTCGCTCATGTTGATGGTGATCAGGTTCTGTTCACCGCCATACATGGCCTCGGCCAGGGCCAGGGCGGTCTCGGTCTTGCCCACGCCGGAGGTGCCGGCGAGCATGAACACGCCGATCGGCTTGTTCGGGTTGTCGAGGCCTGCGCGGGAGGTCTGGATGCGCTTGGCGATCATCTTCAGCGCGTGATCCTGGCCGATGATGCGCTTGGCCAAATGCGAGTCGAGGTTGAGCACGGTCTCGATCTCGTTGCGCGCCATGCGCCCCACCGGGATACCGGTCCAGTCGGCGACCACCGAGGCCACCGCCTGGTAATCCACGGTTGGCAGGATCAGCGGGCTCTCGCCTTGCAGCTGGCTCAGGCGCTGCTGCAGGTCGATGAGTTTTTCGCGCAGCTCATGGCTGCCCTGCACGTCCACTTCCTGATCGACCACACCGACCTGTTCACGCAGTTGCGCGCGGGTGGCCAGCAGCTCGTCGACCAGGGCTTTCTCCTCGGCCCAACGGCTTTCCAGGGCGGCCAGGCGCTCGCGCTCTTCGGCCAGCAGGCTGTCGGCCTGGGGCTGACGTTGCCCGGTGTTCACACCGATGGCGGCCTCGCGGGCGATGATCTGCAGTTCGACTTCCAGCGCCTCGATGCGCCGACGGCTGTCGTCCACCTCGGCCGGCACCGCGTGCAGGCTGATGGCCACGCGGGCGCAGGCGGTGTCGAGCAGGCTCACCGACTTGTCGGGCAACTGGCGCGCCGGAATGTAGCGGTGCGACAGCTTCACGGCGGCTTCCAGCGCTTCGTCGAGGATCTGCACCTGGTGGTGCTTCTCCATGGTCGAGGCCACGCCGCGCATCATCAGCAGCGCCTTGGCCTCGCTCGGCTCGTCCACTTGGACCACTTGGAAGCGCCGGGTCAGCGCCGGGTCCTTCTCGATATGCTTCTTGTACTCGGCCCAGGTGGTTGCCGCCACGGTGCGCAGGCTGCCACGGGCAAGGGCCGGCTTGAGCAGGTTGGCGGCATCGCCCGTGCCGGCCGCGCCACCGGCGCCGACCAGGGTGTGGGCTTCGTCGATGAACAGGATGATCGGCTTGGGCGAGGCCTGCACGTCTTCGATGACCTGGCGCAGGCGCTGCTCGAACTCGCCCTTCATGCTGGCGCCGGCCTGCAGCAGGCCGACGTCCAGGCTGCGCAGTTCGACGTCTTTCAGGGCCGGCGGCACGTCGCCGGCGACGATGCGCAGGGCGAAGCCTTCGACCACGGCGGTCTTGCCGACGCCGGCCTCGCCGGTAAGGATCGGGTTGTTCTGGCGGCGGCGCATGAGGATGTCCACCAACTGGCGGATTTCCTCGTCACGGCCGACGATGGGGTCGAGCTTGCCGCTGCGCGCCTGCTCGGTGAGATCGACGGTGAAGCGCTTGAGCGCCTCCTGCTTGCCCATCGCCGCCGGCGCCACGGCACCGCTGGCCTCGCCGGGGGCGGCGGCGCTGAAACCATCGCTGGCGGCCAGGTTGTTTTCCGGCGAATCGCCCACGTACTCGTCGAAGCGTTCGCTCAGGGCCTCGACCTTCAGCTTGGCGAACTCGCTGGACAGCCCCAGCAGGGCGTTGCGCAGGCTCGGGGTCTTGAGGATGCCAACCAGCAGGTAGCCGGTGCGCACTTGGCTTTCACCGAACATCAGGCTGCCGTACACCCAGCCGCGCTCAACGGCTTCCTCGACCTGGGAGGACAGGTCGGTGATCGACGTCGAGCCCCGCGGCAGGCGGTCCAGGGCGTCCGTCAGGTCGCGGGCCAGGCGCGCCGGCTCGATGTTGAACTGACGGATGATGCGATGCAGGTCGCTGTCCTGCAGCTGAAGCAACTGGTGCAGCCAGTGCGCCAGCTCGACATAGGGGTTGCCCCGCAGCTTGCAGAACACCGTGGCGGCCTCGATGGCCTTGTAGGCGACGCTGTTGAGTTTGCCGAACAGCGCGGCGCGGCTGATTTCACCCATGGTCCTGACTCCTTGTTGGCGGGGCGTTGACCGGCCGCTCGGCGTAGTACCGGGCGAGCTTCAGGTCGTTGGCATCGTGCGACGGCCGGCCGAGCCAGGTGTCGAACCCCAGGCGTTGGCCGGCATTGAGTTGCAGCGCGGGCACCTGGCCCTGCGCGAGGATGAGGTTGAGGTCCCAGTCCAGCTCCTGGCCCAGGTACTCGGCGACCCACGCAGCCAGCTCGACGAACGCCTGACCACCGGGGAGCAGGGCGTGGTACTGGTCAAGGGTGAGCGGGCCCAGGCACAGGCGGAACTTGTGCTGGCGGTCCCAGACGTAGCGGCCCAGGCACAGGTCGACGCCCAGGCGGTTGGCGCGCACGCCGAGCTGGCTGCGTTCAGGCAGCTCCAGCCACTGGCCGACGTATTCCTCCAGCTTCACCGGCACGCCGAAGTAGCTGGCCAGGATGCTGCACAGGCCATCCGGGTAGCGGGTCTGCGCGGCCAGGTGACCGGACCAGTGCAGCTTGGCGGTATCGGCCAGCGGCCCCTGGCCTTGCAGCTCCGGTTGACCGCGGCCGCTGAGGGCGGCCAGGCGCGCGGCCCAGTAATCGTCGCCCGGGCGGTCATGGCTGACGGTTGGACGGGCCTCGGCCCAGGCGCGATAGAACAGGCTCAGCAAGCGGTGGTGGAAGACATCGAGAAAGCGCTTGCTGGTTGGGTCGGCGTGGTTGCGCTGGCGCTCGCGCATGTACTCGGTCAGGTGCAGCGGCAGGGGGCCGTTGGGGCCGCCGAGGCCGAAGAAAAACTGCTCCAGGCGCGCTGGCTGGTCGTCGTTGGCCGTGACCGAGGCCAGGGTCGCCGGGGCGAAGCCGCAGTCCAGGCGCTGGCCCAGGCGCACCGGTTCGTCAGCCAGGCGCAGCGAGTGGCCGAAGCGGGGCAGCTCGGGGTTCTCCGCCTCGAGACGGCGCAGCGCCTGGAAGAAGTCGTACTCCCAGGGCTCAGCCTGCATGGCCTGTAGCGTGTTCACAGGTTCGGCCTGCGCCCGGGCTTGGCTTTCCAGCGCATGATCTCGCCTCGTTCGCTGGTGCGCAGCACGGTTTCGGTGAAGCTGTTGATCGACACGTAACGGGTCAGGAAGCGCTCGAACACCGCGCCCAGCAGGAACACGCCCGTGCCGCGGAAGGCGTTCTCGTCGAACGTCAGGGTGATCTCCAGGCCACGGCCGAAGACGATCGGCCCGGGCATCGGCAGGCGCCGCGTGCAGGGTTTGCAGCTGACTTCGCGCAGGCCGTCGATCTGCAGCTGCAGGGCGCTGTCCTGCTGGTCGCCGTACAGGCGCAGCAGCTCGCGCAGGGCGGCGGCGCCCTGGCCCTGTTCGGCCAGCGACAGGTAGTTCAGCGACAACTGGCTGATCAGGCGCCAGGCCCGGTTGTCGTGGGCGTGGCTGGCCTTCGGTCGGCTGGGGCCGGCCAGGCAGCGCACGGCGGATACCGGGGCGCTGTCGGCCAGGCTGAAGTCGCTGCGCCCGTCGCCGACATTCATGAACAGCGGCAGGTCGCGGTTGCTGCACAGCGCGCTGATGCCCAGTTGGCGCAGGTCATGGCGGTACGGCGCCTGGTTGCCATCGACCAGGCTGACGAAGGTCTCGCTGCCCATGTAGCTGGAGCGCGTACCGTTGCGCCGCTGCTCGCTGGAGAGCACGCGCGGTTCGCGGCGCACCAGGTAATACGCCTGGTCACGGCCATAGCGCGACGGGTCGCGTACCGCGTAGAACGGCAGGAATTCCTGGTCCGGCCCGGTACCGTGGCCGGTGACCCGCTGCAACGAGTGGATCTCGAAATCAGTGGGCCGGGTACGGTCGGCGATCACATGGTGCTCGTGGACCCGGTCGGTCAGGTGGATGCGATCCACCCGGCGCGGAAACAGGTTGATCGCCGGGGTGCAGAACGGCACGAACTGGGCAGGGCCCACGCTGCTTTCCAGCGCGGTATCGATGCGGTCGAACAGCACCAGCAGCTCCAGCTCCTGGCCGTCGCAGCGCTTGACCGCGCGCTCGAGCCCGGCGAAGTCGACGAACAGGTAGCGCTGGGGCAGGGCGAAGTACTCCTGCAGCAGGCGGTAGCCCTGGAAGGCCTGCGGCACCACCGGCAATGCCGCTTCGCGGTCATCGAAGCCACAGGGCAGCAAGGCGTCCTCGACCGGGATGCGTTCGACCCAGTCGGCGCCCGGCTGGCGCACGAACACCGCGCAGGCGCTGCCGAGCAGTTGTTCGTACAGGCGGAACGGGGTTTCGTCGGCACCGTTGAGGTACAGCGGCAAGTGCGTCAGCGGCAGGCTGGAGAACGGAATCTCGGCGCCGCTGCGCAGGGTCAGGCGCAGCCCGGCGCGGGCTTTCGGTTCGCTGGCGGCCAGGCGCCCGAGCACGGCGCCGGGGTTGCCGAAATACTCGGCCCGGGCCACCTGCAACGGCCACAGGGTGACGTCCTGGGTGCTGCGAAATTCGCAGGGCGTCTGCGAATTGCGCCCGAGATTGGCGCGCAGGACGCTGTCGCGGGGTAGCTGGAACCCGGCGGCCAGCGAGCCTTCGTCGGGATCGGTCTGCAGTTGCACCACGGTCATCGACGGGGTCGGCGCCAGGTAGTGCGGGTAGGCGATCTCCAGCAGGTTGTGGGTGAAGGTCGGGTATTCGGCGTCGAGCTTGAGCTGCACCCGCGCGGTGAGATAGGCGAAACCTTCGAGCAGGCGCTCGACGTAAGGGTCGGCGCACTCGATCCCGGACAGCGTCAGGCGCCCGGCGATCTTCGGGTATTCCTTGGCGAACTCGGCGGCACCCTCGCGGATGTGCTGCAGTTCCTGGTTGTACAGCTCTAGCAGGCGCGGGTTCATGCGCGCCTCCGGCGGTCGGCGGGGGCCACGCGCACGTGCCCGGATTCCAGGTCGACGTCGGTCTGCAGCAGCAGCGGCAGGGCCGCCGGCTGGGCCCACAGGTCGCCTTCGATCTCGAAGCTCAGGGCGTTGGCGTTCATCTCGCCGGGCGCGGCCTGGGCGCGTACCTTCAGGGTATGGGCGAGGATGCGCGGCTCGTAGGTGGCGATAGCCTGGTGGATGATGCGTTCGAGCGCGTTGAGGTCGATGTTCGACGCGCTGTTGCCGGCCAATGCCGGCAACCCGTAGTTGATCACCGAGGCGCCGGCCGGGGAGTTCAGCGTGGCGCCGGTGTCGAGCAGCGACGTGGTGTTGAGCAGCCAGGCCAGGTCGCGCAGTACCGAGGCCTTGAGCTGCTGCAGGCTGAGCACGCGCTTGTCGGGGGCTTCCTGTGGGTTGCCCGGGTCATCGTCGGTCAGGCGATCCAGCAGCGAAGGCTGCAGGCGGTCGCGGGTGGCGATTTCGGCTACCACTGGAACATCCCTGTGAACATTTTCTGGTCTTCGAAGCCGGTGTCGCACGAGGCGCTCGGCGCGGGCGTGGAGGCTTCCAGGCCGGCCTGGGTCAGGCGCACGGCGCGCGAGGTCTTCAGGCATTCACCCTTGAGCGTTGGGTGTGGCTGTACATGGGTCACCAGCACGATCGGCGTGCCATTGAACTGCTCGACCCGGGCCTTGCCGGCGCGGTCCGGGCTCAGGTCGCAGGGCCATTGCATGTCCAGCGCCAGGCGCTGTTCGCCGCGATCGAGCACACACTGGCCGGCATTCTCGCTCAGTGTCACGGTCTGCCCGCCCAGATTCGCCTGGTTCAGCAGTTCGGCGTCGGCGCAGGCGCTCAGGGCCAGCAGCAGGGCGCCGGCCAGGGCAGCGCGGGTCATGTGAGCTCCCAGAACCAGACTTGCTTCGACTGGTAGTTGTGGTCGGAGAAACCTTTGGTCAGGCCGCGGTTCCACAGGTCGATATGGTCGCCCGTGCGGTTCTCCTGGCTTTGCCCGGTGCGGGCGAAGCAGTCCTTGTAGAAGATGATCCCGGTCTTGGCCTTGAGCGCGTCGCGGGCCTGGGCGGTACCGGCAATCTTCAGCGGGTAGAACAATCGTGTCTCCAGCCAGTTGGCCAGGGATTCGGCGCCACGGGCATGGTCGTGGGCGCACTTGGGTTCGGTATAGGTCGATTTGTTGACCTTGAGGCTCATCTCGCCGTTGAGCGCGATGCTCATGCGGATGGCGCACTGGTTGTCCCACGGGCCGTCGCAGGGCGATGACACGCTCGGGTAGGCATTCCACAGGTTGATGAAAGAAGGCTTGGCCATGATGTTCACCGTGAGCGGGTGACGCGTGGGGAGGTGCACCCGCGCCGCACGGTGGCGCGGCACGGGCGCGGTCGATCAGATCTTGACGTTCGAGCGGATGTTCCAGCCGTACTTGATCGGGCCGCCTTCCTTGGTGCCGTCGGCTTTCTGTGGCTGGTAGTCGACGGTGACCTTGGCGAAGTTCAGGGTCACGTTCTCGGTCAGGCGGTCGTCGCTGCCCGAACCGCCGGTGCTCAGCGAGCTGATGATCACCTCTTCGAGGTTGATGATCAGGTACTCGACCTGGCTTTCACCGCCGGCCTTGCGCACCGTCAGCTTGACCTTGTCGATGTGCTTGCCGCTGGAGCAGTGGGCCATCAGGTTGGGGCTGGACTTGTCGATGTACTTGGTGATGGACAGGTCCTGGATGTTGACCTTGCCCGAGCCGCCACCGCTGCCCAGGTGCATGTTGCCGGACTGGGACATGCCCCAGCTCCAGTTCAGCACGTCGATTTCGTCCTTGTGGGCCTTGTCGTGGGACTCGCCCTTGATGTCGCCGATCTTGATGAAAATATCTACAGCCATGATGTCCTCGGGATTTCGCGTCGGTTAGCGTTGAGTGGCTAATCGCGGGCAGCCCGCCCCCAGCGTGGAAGCGGGCTGGCCCGCGATGATCAGGCCCCTTTGGCCGAAGGCAGCTTCGACACCAGGCGCAGCGACACGGTCAGCCCTTCGAGCTGGTAGTGCGGGCGCAGGTAGAAGCGTGAGTTGTAGTAACCCGGGTTGCCTTCGACTTCCTCGACCACCACTTCGGCGGCCGCCAGCGGGTGCTGGGCCTTGGTGGTCTCGGTGGAGTGCGCCGGGTCGCCGTCGACGTAGTTGAGGATCCAGTCCTGCAGCCAGCGCTGCATCTCGTCCTTTTCCTTGAACGAGCCGATCTTGTCGCGAACGATGCACTTCAGGTAATGGGCGAAGCGGCAGGTGGCGAACAGGTACGGCAGACGCGCGGCCAGGTTGGCGTTGGCGGTGGCGTCCGGGTCGTCGTACTCGGCCGGTTTCTGCAGCGACTGGGCGCCGATGAAGGCGGCGAAGTCGGTGTTCTTCTTGTGCAGCAGCGGCATGAAGCCGTTCTTGGCCAGCTCCGCTTCGCGGCGGTCGGAAATGGCGATCTCGGTCGGGCACTTCATGTCCACGCCACCGTCGTCGGTGGGGAAGGTGTGCGCTGGCAGGCCTTCGACTTCGCCACCCGACTCCACGCCGCGGATGCGCGAGCACCAGCCGTAGTGCTTGAACGAGCGGTTGATGTTCACCGCCATGGCGTAGGCGGCGTTGGCCCAGGTGTACTTGCTGCTGTCGGCGCCGTCGGTGTCTTCCTCGAAGGCGAAGGCCTCCACCGGATCGGTCTTGGCGCCGTAGGGCAGGCGCGCCAGGAAGCGCGGCATGGTCAGGCCGATGTAGCGCGAGTCTTCCGATTCGCGCAGCGAGCGCCAGCCGGCGTATTCCGGAGTGGTGAAGATCTTGGTCAGGTCACGGGGGTTGCTCAGCTCCTGCCACGAGCCCATGCCCATCACCGTCGGCGAGGCGGCGGAGATGAACGGCGCGTGCATAGAGGCGCAAACCTTCGACACCTCGCCGAGCAGCTCGACGTCGGGCGGCGACTGGTCGAAGTAGTAGTCGCCCACCAGGCAGCCGTACGGCTCGCCGCCGAACTGGCCGTATTCCTCTTCGTAGAGCTTCTTGAACACCGGGCTCTGGTCCCAGGCGGTGCCCTTGAACTTCTTCAGGGTCTTGTGCAGGTCGTTCTTCGAGATGTTGAGCACGCGGATCTTCAGCTGCTCGTCGCTCTCGGTGTTGTTGACCAGGTAGTGCAGGCCACGCCAGGCGCTTTCCAGTTTCTGGAAGTCATCGTGGTGGATGATCTGGTTGACCTGGGCGGTGAGCTTGGCGTCGATGGCGGCGATGATCTGCTCGATCGAGCCGATGGCATCGTTGGACACCAGGCTGGTCTGCGCCAGGGCCTGCTCGGCGAGGGTGCGCACGGCGCTCTCGACGGCTTCCTTGGCCCGCTCGGTCTTGGGCTTGAATTCCTGCAGCAGGAGGCTGGCGAACTCGCTCGGGTCCTGGGTGGCCGCCTGCGGGGCCTGGCTGTCGCGCAACGGATCGTTCATGGTCGGTCTCCTCAGGCCTTCGGCTCGGTGTCGGCGGGTTTCGGCGCGCTGGCCAGGGCCTGCAGCAGGGCCGGGTCCTTGATGGCCTTGAGGATGATGTCCTCGGCACCGGTCTTGCCGTCCATGTAGGTCAGCAGGTTGGCCAGCTGGGTGCGGGCCTCGAGCAGCTGGTTCAGCGCGTCGACCTTGCGTGCCACGGCGGCTGGGCTGAAGTCGTCCATGCTCTCGAAGGTGATGTCCAGGCTCAGGTTGCCTTCACCGGTCAGCTCGTTGGGCACGTTGAACGCCACGCGGGGCTTCATGGCCTTGAGGCGCGAGTCGAAATTGTCGACGTCGATCTCCAGGAACTTGCGGTCGGCCACCGCCGGCAGTGGTTCGGCGGGCTTGCCGGCGAGGTCCGAGAGCACGCCCATGACAAAGGGCAGCTGGACCTTCTTCTCGGCGCCGTACAGCTCGACGTCATATTCGATCTGCACCCGCGGCGCACGGTTGCGCGCGATGAACTTCTGGGAGCTGTCTTTCGCCACGTTGTTCCTCCTGGTCGCCGGTAAGGCGGCGTTGCTTGTTGCAGGCGTCGGTGTTGATGCGGTGTCGAGGCGTCAGTCGCCTTCGGGGCCGCGCAGGTTCTCGAATTGCGACAGACCCTCGGGGATCAGGTCGCGGACGATGGTCGCGAAATCGGCGTTGACCAGGTTCTTCGCCCGGCGCAGCAGCACCGGCAACGGGCTCGATGGCTCGTGGCGGGCGTAGTACTGCAGCAGGCGTTCGAGGCTCTGCAGCACGTCGTCGCGGCTGTTCACTTCGCCGGGCCGCGCCGTCGGGCGTGGCCCGGCGGCGCTGGCAACGGGTTGCCGGTCGTCATGGCTGCTGCTGGCGGGTTGGTCTTCGCTGCTGCTCGAAGGCGGCGCTGCGCCTTCCGGGCTGTAGTCGGCCAGCACCTGCTGGACCTGGCGCAGCGGCTGGCGCAACGCGGACAGATCGACGCCGCTGGACGAGCCGACCTGGTCATTGACCCGGCTCTCGATGACGTCAAGGGCGTCGCGGGCCAGTTGCAGCGCCTGGCGGCACTGTTCGAGCTGCTCGGGGTCGGCATCGCGCAGGGCGGCGGCCAGTTCCTCTGCGCTCAGCTGCTCGCTGGCGAAGTGCTGCACACCGGCTGCATGCAGGGCGGCGCGCAGGGTCACCGGGCCGAACGCCCGGGAGCGCACCAGCACGGCGTCGCGCAGCAGGCCGATGTTGGTGTCGCAGGTAAGGCCGGCCAGGGCGTTGATGCGTACGGTAGGGTCGTTGTCGTCGGCGGCATCCAGCTGCGGGTGCAGGTGCAGCCAGTATTCGCCGAGCAAGTCGCGGATCAGCTCGAGGCTGGCGGCCAGTCCCGGCAGGCCGTGCAGGGCCAGGTTGGCCTGGACCAAAAAGTGGGTGATGCGCAGGTCCTTGCTGCGTTGCAGCAGGTCGGTGCAGGACTGTTCGATGGCGCGCCACTGCGGCGGTTCGGCTGCTTGCACGGCATCGCCCATCACGCGCTCGGGGCGGCCCTGGGCATCGCGTTCCAGTTGCAGGAAATCGGCGTCGTATTCGAGGTCATCGCCGCACGGGAAGTCTGCGGAAACAGCGGCGAGCAGCTGCGGTGAGTTCACCAGAAATCGATCTCCATATCGGCCCTTGGCGAGGGCTTCGTATGCGCCAAGTTGCAAATGTGAATTGGCGCACAAACTTGTCAAAGAATGCGAACTTGATATCACGGTGATATCACTTTGGCACTCTTAAGTTGCGCATTTATGGTTTATTTCCAAATTGCTGTCAAGGTAAGCTACGCGCCGCGCAAGGCGACTGTGAACCAGTTGGCAACCCTTGGCGTCCATTGGTCAGGTGCCATCAAAGTGCCTTGCCGATAGGGTTTAATACGGCCTTCCGGGAAGCGTGTTTTGGCATCCAGCCCTTGATTTCAAAGGGCTTGGTCGAAATGCCGGGTCGGGCTCGTTTATCCACTCAAATGGATGGATGAGTGTTTCATATATATGCAAGGAGGCATGATGGCACTTTGCCTGACCATTACCAGTTATCACAAGATCACCCCGGGGCAGTGCCCGGAGAAGTTGCTGGAAAACGGTGCCATCAGCGTCGGTCGGGCCGCGGATAATGATTGGGTACTTCCCGATCCGGAACGCCTTGTTTCTTCGAAACATTGTGTGATCCAGTTCAAGGATGGTCGCTACTATTTGACCGATAACAGCACCAATGGCGTGGAATTGGTGCATGCCGGCATTCGCCTGCGTCGCGGTAACAGTGAGCCGTTGATGGACGGCGAAGTTATTCGAATTGGCGATTACGAGATCCAGGCACGTATTGATTCCGGCTTGTCGATCCCGATTGCCGGGCAGTCCGAGGCCCATAGTTTCGAGGCCTTGATGGCCAACCAGGTGGCCACTCCGAGCGCGCCCATCGCCGGTGCACCCGCCGCCTTCCTGCAGGGGGCGTCGAGCCACGACACCTTGCCGGATCTGTTCGATTTTCTCGGCCCTTCCAGCGTGCCGCCTGTCAGCCAGCCGGATCATGTCCCCGCGCAGCAGCATGATTTTCGACCGCCCACGCCGGTGGCGCCGCCGCCCGCGCCTTTACCGGCAGCCATGCCCGGCGCGCCGGGCGTGATCCCGGATGACTGGAACTTGTTCGATGAAACCCCGGCACCTGTTATCCAGCCCGCCCCTGTACTGGCGCCAGCACCGCCACCGCCGCTGCCGGAGCCACTGACCCCGAGCGAGCCTGTTGTTCGGCCGCAGCCCGTCGTGACGGTTGCCGCGCCTGCTGACAGCGATGCGCTGCTCCAGGCTTTCCTGCGTGGCGCAGGTATCGAGCACCTGCGCATCGACGCCGTCGATGCCGCCGCGCAGATGGAGGCCATTGGCCGCAGCTATCGGCTCATGGTCGAGGGCCTGATCGATGTGTTGCGCGCGCGCAGCAGCCTCAAAGGCGAGTTCCGCATGCAGCAGACCACCATCGCCCCGGTACAGAACAACCCGCTGAAGTTCGCCCCCAATGCCGACGAAGCGCTGTTGTTGCTGCTGCGCGAGGGCAACCAGGCGTTCATGGCCCCCGACCAGGCGGTACGCGACAGCTTCGACGACTTGCGCGCCCACCAACTGGCGGTGATGGCGGGTATCGAGGCGGCGCTCAAGCACCTGCTCAAACGCTTCGAACCCGCCCGCCTGGAGGAACGCCTGGCGCCAGCGGCCGGGCTGGCCAAGCTGTTCGGCGGTTCACGCCAGGCCCATTGCTGGCAGCAGTTCACCGAGCTCTACAGCCAGATTTCCCGGGAAGCCGAAGACGACTTCCAGGACCTGTTCGGCCGCGAATTCAGCCGCGCCTACGAGGCCCACAGCCAACGCATTCAACGTTCCTGAGGCCAATGCCCGGGACACAGGAAGAACACAAGACGTCATGAGGACGAGGATGAGTGCAACAAGACTGATCGCAGCCCTGGCCATGGTGCTGCTCAGTGCCTGCAGCAAGGACACGCCGAGCGAGCCAGCCCCCGAGGCGGCGCCCGCCACGGGCGTCACCCTGTACTTCAGCGCCGCCGCCGGGCTCAACCCCGGTGCCAGCGGCATGCCCGCGCCGGTACGGGTGCGCATCTACGAGTTGAAGAACAGCGCCGCCTTCGCCCGTGCCGACTACTTCGCCCTGGCCGAACGCGCCCAGGCCACCTTGGGCGCCGACCTGATCGACCAGGACGAAGTCCTGCTCCAGCCCGGCGAGCAGCTGCGCCTGGAGCGCCCGCTCGACCCGGCCACGCGCCAGATCGGCCTGGTGGTCGGTTACCGCGAGGTCGATCGCGCCCAGTGGCGCAGCGTGCTGCCGGTACCGCCCCGTGACTATCAGATCAGCCTCGATGTGCGCGCCGTGCGCAGCGCCGTGGCCGCCCCACAACCTGAGCCTGCCCGCTAGGCAATCGGAGAAAGCATGTCCTGGAACAATCGCGTGGTCTGGTCGGAAGGGATGTTCATCACCACCCAGCACTTCCAGCAGCACGACCGCTACCTGGAAAACTTCGTCGATGCCCGCAGCCGGCCGCTCAGCGCCGCCGCCTGGGGGTTTTCCGAACTGCTGATCGATCAGGGCCTGCTGGCCCAAGGCAAGCTGGCGATCCTCAGCGCCCGTGGCCTGCTGCCGGATGGCACGCCGTTCGATATTCCCCGTGACGACCTGCCGCCCGCGCCGCTGGAGATTCCCGACGACCTGCGCAACGGTGTGATCCACCTCGGCCTGCCGCTCAAGCGTGCCGGCGCCCGCGATACCGTCGACGACGGCGAGGTGCCTGACGGCGCGCGCTACGTCAGCCGTGTCAGCGAAGTGCGCGACGACAACGCCCCGTTCGAGAACCGCGCGCCGCTTGCCCTGGGCAGCCGTGCACTGCGCCTGCTGCGCGCCGAGGATGGCTTGAGCGACTATGCCGCGCTGGGCGTGGTGCGTATCCGCGAGAAACGTGCCGACCGCGCACTGGTGCTGGATGACAGCTACATCCCGCCACTGCTTGACGTGGCCGCCAGCAACCCGCTCTCAGGCTTTCGTGGCGAGCTGCTGGGCTTGCTGCACCAGCGCGGCGAAGCCCTGGCCGGGCGCGTGGTCGCCTCGGCCAATGGCGGCGCCTCGGAGATCGCCGACTTCATGCTGCTGCAATTGGTCAACCGCGCCCAGCCACTGGTCGAGCACCTCAACCAGCTGACGCCGCTGCACCCCGAGCGGCTGTACAGCGAGCTGGTGGCCCTGGCCGGCGAGTTCGCCACCTTCACCCGCGATGGCCGCCGTCCGGACAGCTATCCGGTGTACCAGCACGACGACCTGGCGGCGACCTTTGCCCCGGTAATGGCCGCGCTGCGCGAGGCGCTGTCGATGCTGATCGACAGCAAGGCCGTGGCCATCCCATTGGTCGAGAAGGCCTACGGCATCCACGTCGGCATGCTCGCCGACCGCAGCCTGCTCGACAGCGCCAGCTTCATCCTGGTGGTGCGCGCCGACGTGCCCAGCGAAACCCTGCGCAGCCGCTTTGGCCAACAGAGCAAGATCGGCGCGGTGGAGCACATCCGCGACCTGGTCAACCTGCAACTGCCGGGCATCGGCCTGCTGCCGCTGCCGGTGGCGCCACGGCAGATTCCGTTCCATGCCGGCTCCACCTACTTCGAGCTCGACCGGGGCAGCGAACACTGGAAGCAGCTGCAGCATTCCGGTGGTTTTGCCTTCTACGTCGCCGGCGAGTTCCCCGGCCTGAACCTGGCCTTCTGGGCCATTCGAGGATAAGCCGCGATGCAATCGGACGATCCGCTCGCCAACGACCGCACCCAGTTCATGCCGCGCCCAGGTGGCCGTGGTCCGCAACCGGCCGCGCCGGGGCCTGCGCAAGCTGCGCCGCCGCCACCCCTGAACGTGCCGGCCGAACCGCTGGCGCCTGGGCAGGCGGCGGGCCTGAACCCGCTGGAGCAAGCGGCCGGTCCATTGCTGGCGCTGCTCACGCGCCTGCGCAACACCATCGCCCATCCGGCCCCGGCCAGCCTGCGTGCGCAACTGCTGGCCTACCTGCGCCAGTTCGAGGAGCGCGCCGAGGCCGCCGAGGTGCCGCGCAACGAGGTGCTGCTGGCGCGCTATGCCTTGTGCACCGCGCTCGACGAGGCGGTACTGAGCACGCCCTGGGGCAGCGCCAGCGACTGGGGCAAGCAGAGCCTGCTGATCACCGTGCACAACGAGGCCTGGGGCGGCGAGAAGGTGTTCCAGCTGATGGAGCATTGCCTGCAGAGCCCGCGTGAACGCCTGCATCTGCTGGAGTTGCTGTACCTGTGCACCAGCCTCGGCTTCGAAGGCCGCTACCGGGTGATGAACGGTGGCCGCGCCCAGCTCGAAGCCTTGCGCGAGCGCACCGCCGCGACTATCCGCAGCGCCCGTGGCGAGTTCGAGCGCGAGCTGTCACCGCACTGGCGCGGTGTCACCGTGGCCCGCGATCGCCTGGCGCAGTTCGTGCCGCCCTGGGTCGGCCTGGCGGTGGCCCTGGCGTTGCTGCTGCTGGTGCTGTTCGGCCTGCGCCTGAAGCTGGCGGCCGACGCGGAGCCGGTGTTCCGCGGCATTCATGCCCTGGGCGAGATCCCGGTGCAGGCCATGGATCGTCCGGTGGTGCAGCCCAAGCCCGTGGAGCGTCCGCGCCTGGCCGGTTTCCTTGCCGAAGACATCAAGGCCGGGCGGGTCGCCGTGCAGGACGCGGTGGACCGTTCGGTGGTGACCATCCGTGGCGACGAACTGTTCGCCTCGGCCAGCGCCAGCATCAAGGGCGACTTCGAGCCGTTGATGCTGCGCATCGCCGAAGCCGTGGCGAAAGTGAAAGGCAACGTGAAAGTCACCGGCCACAGCGACAACCAGCGCATCGCCACGCTGCGCTTCCCGTCCAACTGGGCGTTGTCCCAGGCCCGCGCCGAAGAGGTGAAGAACCTCCTCGCCGCCCGCACCGGCCAGCCCGAGCGCTTTACCGCGCAGGGCCTGAGCGACACCGAACCGCTGGCGTCGAACGACAGCGCGCAAGGCCGGGCGAAGAATCGCCGGGTTGAAATCACCGTTCTGGCGGAGGGCGTCGAGTGAAGGCGTTTTTCAGTTTTGTCATTCGCTGGGTGATTCCGCTGCTGGGCCTGCTGGCCCTGAGCCTGATCATCTGGTTCCTCGGCCCGTTGCTGGACATGCTGGTGCCGGCCGCCCCGCGCCTGGTGCTGATCGCCCTGTTGTTCGCAGTGTGGATCGCCTACCGCGTATGGCGCATCGTCCAGGCCCGCCGTCAGGCGGCCAAGGTCATGCAGAGCCTGGCTGCGGAGACCGCGCCGGACCCCGCCAGCGTGGCCACCGCCGAAGAACTGGCGACCCTGCGCCAGCGCATGGACGAAGCCCTGGTGCTGCTGAAGAAGGCACGCCTGGGCGGCGACGAGCGACGCAACCTGTATGAACTGCCGTGGTACGTGATCATCGGCCCGCCCGGATCGGGCAAGACCACTGCGTTGGTCAATTCCGGCCTGCACTTCCCGCTGGCGGCGCAGCTGGGCGAAGGCGCCATCCGTGGTGTTGGCGGGACGCGCAACTGCGACTGGTGGTTCACCGACCAGGCCGTGCTGCTGGACACCGCCGGCCGCTACACCACCCAGGACAGCCATGCCCAGGTGGACAAGGCGGCCTGGCTGGGCTTCCTCGACCTGCTCAAGAGCCAACGCTCACGCCGCCCCATCGACGGCGCGTTCATCGCCATCAGCCTGTCCGACCTGCTGCTGGGCAGTGACGCCGAGCGCGCCGCGCACGCGGCGGCGATCCGTACCCGCATCCAGGAACTGTACAGCCAGCTGGGCGTGCGCTTCCCGATCTACCTGATGCTGACCAAGCTCGACCTGGTGCCGGGGTTCATGGAGTTCTTCGACACTCTGAGCAAGGAGGAGCGCGCCCAGGTATGGGGCATGACCTTCCCGCTCGACGATGGCCAGCAGGGCGACGGACCGCTGGCGCAGTTCGGCAATGAATTCGCCTTGCTGGAGCAGCGCCTGAACCAACGCCTGGTCGAGCGCCTGCAGCAGGAGCGCGATCCGGCGCGGCGCGACCTGGTCTACGGCTTCGTCCAGCAGTTCGCCGCCTTGCGCGGCAACCTGAAAACCTTCCTCGACGGCATCTTCAAACCCAACGCCTTCGAAGAGCGCGCCCTGCTGCGCGGTGTGTACTTCACCAGCGGTACCCAGGAAGGCAGCCCCATCGACCGCCTGATCGGCAGCATGGCCCAGAGCATGGGCCTGGACCGTGCCCACCTGGCGCGACAGAACGGCACCGGGCGCAGCTACTTCATCGAGAAGCTGTTCAGCGCCGTGGCCTTCGCCGAGCGCGGCCTGGTCGGCAGCAACCCGAAGGTCGAGCAGCGGCGCAAGTGGATCGCCCGTGGCGCCCTGGCCCTGAGCGTGGCCCTGGTGCTGGTGGTCGGTACCCTGTGGACCCTGAGCTACCGCGCCAACCAGCAATACATCGCCGAGGTCGACAGCCGCCTCAAGCCGCTGGGCAAGAGCGTGCAGGAGCTGAGCCCGGCGCAGCGCAACGTGGTCGAGGTGCTGCCGCTGCTCAATGGCGTGCGCCGCCTGGCCGAAGATCCGCCTGGCTGGGCCGAGGGCCTGGGGTTGTACCAGGGCGACATGCTCGAAGGCGAGTCGGACAGCGTCTACCGCAAGCTGCTGATCGCCATCTTCGCCCCGCGCCTGGTCACCCGCATCGAGGAGCAGCTGTACGGCGGTGGTCCGTCCGACTACCTCTACGAGGGGCTCAAGGCCTACCTGATGCTGGCCGACGGCGAACACTACGACGCCGAGTTCATCAAGGCCTGGGTCACCCTGGACTGGGAGCGCAGCCTGCCGCGCGACCTGGCGCCGGACCTGCGCCAGGCCCTGGAGCAGCACCTGGCGGCGCTGTTCGACAAGCGTCCGCCGAACGCCCGCCTGGACCAGCGCCTGATCGACGACACCCGTCGCCAGCTGCAGCAACTGCCGGTGGCCCAACGGGTCTACGACCGGGTCAAGCGCCAGAAGCTGCCCGCCGGGCTCAGCGATTTCCGGGTCAGCGATGCCGCCGGGCGTGACGCCGCGCTGGTGTTCCGCTTCAAGGACGGCAAGCCATTGAGCGAGCCGCTGCCGGGTATCTTCACCGTCGAGGGTTACCGCAAGGCCTTCCTCGCCGCCAGCCTGGCCCACAGCGAGACCCTGGCCGAGGAGCGCTGGGTGCTGGGCCGCGAGGCCAGCGAGTCGGCCGATGCCAAGCGCCTGGCCGACGATGTGCTGCAGCTGTACTACCAGGACTACATCCGTCATTGGGATGCCTTGCTGGCCGACCTGGACTTCGTGCCGATCACCAGTGTCGGCCAGGCCGCCGATGTGCTGCGGGTGCTGTCCGGGCCGACATCGCCGATGAAGAAGCTGCTGCAGGCGGTCGCCAAGGAGACCAACCTGGCACAGCCGACCACCCTCGACAAGGTCCAGGCCAAAGCCGAGCAGGCCGGTGTCGATCAACTGCGCCAACGCTTGGGCGGCCTGCTCGGCGATGCGCCGCTGCCCAGTGACAACCCGGCCGCCCGTGAGGTGGACCCGGTCACCGCGCACTTCGCCGAGCTGGCCGGCCTGGTGGAAACCGGCGAAGGCCAGCCTGCGGCCATCGATGGCCTGCTTACCGACCTCAACGCCCTGTACGTGCAGGTCAGCGCCATGGTCGGCGCCAGCGGCGACGCGCTGCTGGGCGAGGCCAAGAACCAGGCCCAGGCCGCGGCGCAGCGTGTTGCCCTGGGGGCCGCGCGTCAGCCGAAGGTGGTGCAGAACCTGGTGAGCTCGGTGCTTGGCTCGACCCACAACCTGGTCATGGGTGGGGTGCGCAACCAGCTCAACGCCGCCTGGACCAGC
Organism: Pseudomonas sp. TE6288; assembly: GCF_054062095.1. Lineage (NCBI taxonomy): Bacteria > Pseudomonadati > Pseudomonadota > Gammaproteobacteria > Pseudomonadales > Pseudomonadaceae > Pseudomonas > Pseudomonas sp. TE6288. Next base: position 176,581 of record NZ_JBSSEW010000008.1, on the reverse strand, counting down.
GAAGTGGTCAATGTCTACCGTCAGTCCCTCAGCGGCCGCTACCCGTTGGTGGCCGGCAGTTCGCGGGATGCGACCCTGGAAGACTTCGGCCTGTTCTTCGGCGTCGGCGGGGTCATGGACAACTACTTCCGCAAGTACCTGCAACCCTACGTCAACACGTCGAGCACGCCCTGGAGCTGGCAGCCCGGCGCGGCGCAGAAGCTGGGGATCAACAGCAACGTGCTGTACACCTTCCAGCGCGCGGCGAGCATCCGCGACGCGTTCTTCCGCAACAGCAACGGCGTGCAGCCGGGGGTGCGCTTTGAGCTCAAGCCGGTGGCGATGGACGCGACCATCACCCAGTTCCTGCTCGACCTCGACGGCCAGCAGGTGAGCTACGACCACGGCCCGAGCCGGCCGGTGGCGTTGCAGTGGCCGAACCCCAACAGCATCGGCGTGGTGCGCCTGTCGATCTCGCCACCGTCGGCCTCCGGCCGTTCGGGGCTGACCGTGGAAGGGCCGTGGGCCTGGTTCCGCCTGCTTGACCAGTCCGACCTGGTGGCCGGCGGCTCGCCGGAGCGCTTCAACCTGCGCCTGCGCGTCGACGGCGCCAGCGTGTCCTACGAGCTGCGTGCCAGCAGCGCCTTCAACCCGTTCCGCAGCCGAGTGCTCAGCGGTTTCAGCCTGCCGGAGCATCTGTGAACGACGTGGGTTTCTACGGAAAGCTGGCCTGCCGCGGCGACTTTGTCAGCCGCGGCCTGCCGCACGGTTTCATCCAGCCCTGGGACCAGTGGCTGGCGGCGGGGATCCAGGCGAGCCAGCAGGCCCTGGGCGAGCGCTGGCTCGAGGCCTATCTGGTCAGCCCCTTGTGGCGTTTCGCCCTGGCGCCGGGGCTTTGCGGGCCCGAGGGGGTGGTCGGGGTGCTGATGCCGAGCATCGACCGGGTGGGGCGGTACTTCCCGCTGACCGTGGCCCAAGTGCTGGAGCCGGGGGAGCCGCTGGCGCCTGTGGTGGCCGGGGCCGAGGAATGGTTCGAGGCGGTCGAGGAAACCTTGCTGGCGACGCTTGAGCCGGGTGCCGTCTTCGAGGCGTTCGAGGCCGCTTTGCAGCCGTTTCGCTTCGCGAGGCCGCTTGTGCAAGAACCGCGTGTGACGGTGGGCGGGTTGCAGCGGTTGGATGCGACCACGCCGCAGGGGCGCGCACTGGCCTTGGCCGAATGCGCCTGCGAAGGCATGAGCCTTTGGTGGGGCAAGGGTTCCGAACGGATCGCCCCGGGGTTGATGCGCTGCGCGGGCTTGCCGCGCAGCGAGGATTTCGCCGGTTTTCTATTGGGTAGCGAGGCGCGGATCGGATGACCGGCATGCAGTACACAGCGGCCAGCTACAGCCATGTCGGCATGGTGCGCAAGATCAACGAGGACGCCTGCCTGGAGTTGACCTGGGCAGGCCTGTGGGCGGTGGCCGACGGCATGGGCGGCCATGCGGCGGGCGATTATGTCAGCAGCCTGGCCATGGACAGCCTGCGCAGCTTGCCGATGCTCGACTCGCTCGACGACTTCAGCGGCGAGGTGCGCGACGGCCTGGCCTGGGTCAACGGCATCGTGCGCGAGGAAACCGTGCGCCGTGGCGTGGCGATGATGGGCAGCACGGTGGTGGTGCTGGCGGCGCGTGGCGACCAGGCGATTGGCCTGTGGGCCGGCGACAGCCGCCTGTACCGCCTGCGCGACGGCCGCATCGAGCGCCTGAGCCACGACCATAGCTATGTCCAGGAGCTGCAGGACAGCGGCCTGCTCAACGAAGCCGAAGCCCGTGTGCACCCTCGCGGCAATATCGTCACCCGCGCCATCGGCGTCGAGGACCACCTCGAGCTGCAGGCCGTTGCCTTGCAGGTGCAGCCCGGCGACACCTACCTGCTGTGCAGCGACGGCCTGAACAAGACCGCCGAGGACCACGAGATCGCCGAGGTGCTCGGCCACGCCGACCCTTATGAGGTAGTGCGCAGTCTCGTACACCTGGGGCTGACCCGTGGCGCCCCCGACAACATCACCGCCGTCGTCGTGAAGGCCAGCTGAAGACACCATGGACATGCAGATTCCCGGATTCGACATCGACAGCGAGCTTGGCCAGGGCGCCATGGCCAGCGTGTACCTCGCCACCCAGCGCTCCCTGGAGCGCAAGGTGGCGCTGAAGATCATGGCGGCGAGCCTGGCCGCCGACCCGACCTTCTGCGAGCGCTTCCTGCGCGAGGGCCGAACCCTGGCGCGGCTGGCGCACCCGAACATCGCCACCATCCACGACATCGGCAACGTCGGCGAGCTGTACTACATGGCCATGGAGTACCTGCCCAGCGGCACGCTGAAGGAGCGGATCGCCGCGGGGCTGACGCCCGAGCAGGGCCTCGTCTACGTGCGCCAGATCGCCCAGGCGTTGGGTTATGCCCACGCCCAGGGCCTGGTGCACCGCGACGTCAAGCCCGCCAACATCCTGTTCCGCGCCGATGGCACCGCGGTGCTATCGGACTTCGGCATCGCCAAGTCGCTGGATGACCGCACCCAGTTCACCCAGGCCGGTTTCGCCGTCGGCACGCCGAGCTACATGAGCCCGGAACAGGCGCGCGGCATGGACATCGACGGGCGCGCCGACCTGTATGCATTGGGTGTGGTGCTGTACGAAATCCTCGTCGGCAAGCTGCCGTACAACGGCACCGATGCGTTGTCCACGGCGTTGGCGCACCTGACCGAGCCGTTGCCGGAACTGCCCATCGAACATGGCCGCTACCAGGACATCCTGCGCGGTCTGCTGGCCAAGGATCCCAACGAGCGCTTCGCTGACGCGGCGGCGTTGCTGGCGGCGCTGGATCGCCTGACGGTCCAGGCGCCGGTCGAGGACAACGACAGCACATTGGTTCGCCCGCTGCCGATCCCGCCACCGGCCATCCCGCAGCCGGTGTCCATCAATATTCCGCAAGCCGTTGCCGCTCCCGTGAGCGAGCCTGCCCGGCGGTCCGAACCCAAGCCCGCGCCCGCTGTGAAGCCCGCCTCGAACAAGCCGGCCAAGGCCGTGCTGGCGGTGGCGATCGCGGCGGCGCTGGGGCTGGGCGGCGCGTTCTTCTGGTTGCTCGGCGGCAATGACGCGCCCGCGCCTGAAACGCCGGTGGTGCAGGCGCCCGCCGACAGCGTGGCCCCCACCGAACCCAAAGTCACACCGGTGGCCGCCTCGGACGACGGTCGTCCACTGCTGATGCCCGGCAAGAAGACCCTGTTCCAGCGTGTGCTGACCAAGCCTGATGCCCAGCTGGTGACCCAGCCTGGCGATGCCGCGGGCGAGACACTGCCAGCTTTCTCCGTGCTCTATGTCTACCAGCGCAAGGACGTCGGCGGCCAGGCCTGGGTCCAGGTCGGCGCCGCCAGTGACGGCCAGCGCGAGGGTTGGCTGCCGGCGGCGCAAACCAGTGACTGGAAACAGAGCCTGGTGCTCAAGTTCACCGAACGCTCGGGGCGCTCGCCGGTGATGTTCATGCGTCAGGTGGACGATGTGCAGCATCTGCTCGACGACACCGCCCAAGCCCGCGACAGCCTGCTCAAGGCGCAGAACAACCCCGACCAGGTGCCCCAGGTGATGGCCCTGGAACCGGCGGCCAGCGCCGTGCCGCAAAACCAGTTCTACCTGATGCCGATCTTCGACTACCGCGAAAGCTTCGACGCCGGCGGCCAGCCGGTGCAACTGCTTAACATCGCCTCCATCGACCCCGGTGCCAGCGCCCGCGACAGCGCGCCCAAGGCGGCCGGCGTCGCGGCGGTCGGCGACAACAGCTTCCGTACCGGCATCGTCCTGGTGGTGGACACTTCGGTGTCCATGCAGCCGTACATCGATCGGGTGCGCCAGGTGGTCAGCGAGCTGCAGCAGCAACTGGCGGCCCGTGGTGAGCTGGACAGCGTCAGCTTCGGCTTGGTCGGCTTTCGCAACAGCGTCAAGCGCACCCCGGGCCTGGAGTACCTGAGCAAGACCCTGGTCAGCCTGGAGCAGGGCCGCGATCCGGCGCGTTTCCTCAAGGCCGCCTCGCAGGTCAAGGCCACCAGCGTCTCCAGCCACTCGTTCAACGAGGACGCCTTCGCCGGCGTGATGCAGGCGGTCGAGGGCATGGACTGGTCCGGCTACGGCGGGCGTCTGATCCTGCTGGTCAGCGATGCCGGCGCGCTGCGCAAGAACGACCCGTTCAGCAGCACCCAGATGAACGAAGCCGAAGTGCGCCAGGCCGCCCTGAGCAAGCAGATCAAGATCTACGCCCTGCACCTGCGCACCCCCGCCGGGCTCAAGAACCACGGCGCGGCCGAGACCCAGTACCGTGTGCTCACCGCCGACAGCAACCCGCAGATCGGCGACCTCTACGTCAGCGTGCCGGGCGGTGAAGTCGGTGCCTTCGGCGACCGCGTGCGCGAGATCGGCTCGACCTTTGCCGACCTGGTGCACCAGGTGCGCAACCAGCAACCGCAACCCGTGCCGCTGCTGACCTCGGCCTCGAGCCTGGCGGCCAAGTCGCAGGCCATCGGCTACGCCATGCACATGGACTTCCTTGGCCGCCACGGCGCCAGCCAGGCGCCGCAACTGGTCAGCGCCTGGACCGCCGACCGCGACCTGACCAACCCGATGCTGCCGACCCTGCAGGTGTGCGTGATGCTGACCAAGCTGCAGCTCAACGACTTGCAGCAGTCGCTCAAGCTGATCGTCGATGCCGCGCGCAAGACCCGCAGCTCGCCAGGCGACTTCTTCAACGAGATCGCCAGCGCCAGTGCCTACATGAGCCGCGACCCCGGCGCGTTGCGCAAGGGCGCCAACCTGGCCCAGGGCGGTGTGCTCGGCGAATACCTAGACGGCCTGCCGTACCGCAGCAAGTCCCTGAGCATGACCCAGGACCTGTGGCTGTCGCTGTCGGTGGCCGAGCAGGAAGACTTCATCGACGAACTGGACTCGAAGATCCGCCTGTACGAGACCTTCCACAACGACATGGCCAACTGGGTGCGCTTCGGCAAGGCCGAACCGGGCGACGCCCTGTACCGTGTCCCGCTGTCGACGCTGCCGTGATGATCCGCCTGGACGGAGTGCGCAAGACACGCGGGCAGGGTGCTCAGCGCTACAGCCTGCAGATCGACCGGCTGCACCTGGCCGTGGGCGAGCGGGTGGCGCTGGTCGGGCCCAGCGGCTGCGGCAAGAGCACCTTGCTCGACCTGCTGGCGCTGGTGCTGGCGCCGGATGCGGCAGAGGGCTTCGTCCTCGGCGGCGAGGATGTCGCCGGGCTGTGGCGCGGCCGGCAGCTCGACCGTTTGGCCAACTGGCGCAGCCGCCACCTCGGCTACGTGCTGCAGGCGGGTGGGCTGCTGGGTTTTCTCGATGTGCGCGGCAACATCTCTCTGCCGCGCCAGTTGCTGGGGCTCGGCGATGACGGCAGTGTCGAGCGCCTGGCCGAAGCGCTGGATGTACACGACCAGCTGGGCAAGAAACCCGCCACCCTGTCCCTCGGCCAGCGCCAGCGGGTCAGCTGTGCCCGTGCCCTGGCCCATGCCCCGACGCTGCTTCTGGCTGATGAACCGACCGCCTCGCTCGACCCGGTCAACGCCGAGCGGGTGATGCAGCTGTTGCTGTGCGAGGCCGAAGCGCGGCAGGTGACCTGTGTGGTCGCCACCCACGACGAGGCTCTGGCCCGCCACGCCGGGTTGACAGTGCTGCGCATGGCCTGCCGGCGCGAAGCCGATGGCGGCGTCACGGCGTGCCTGGAGCGGGCGGCCTGATGCGCCCGCTGCTGATCGCCGGGCTGGCCTGGCAGGACTACCGCAACGATGCGCGGCTGTCGGCGTGCGCCGTGCTCGCGCTGGTAGCGGTGATCGCGCCGTTGCTGGTGCTGTTCGGGCTGAAGTTCGGACTGGTCGGCAGCCTGACCGAGCGCCTGCAGCGCGACCCGGGTGTGCGCGAGATCATTCCCCTGGGCGGTGGGCGCTTTCGCGCCGAGTTCATCGAGGAACTGGCCCGGCACCCGCGAGTGGCCTTCGCGATCCCGCGCACCCGGCAGATCGCTGCGACCGCCGAGCTGTTGCTCCCGGCCCATGGGCGTGGCCTGACGGCGGAGATGCTGCCCACTGCCGAGGGCGATCCTTTGCTGGGGCAGGTAGCCCCCCCGGACGGCCTGCTACAGGTGGTGCTGAGCTTTACCGCTGCAGAAAAACTCGGTGCCAGGGCCGGGGACGAACTGCAGGCCAGCTTCAGTCGCCAGCAGGCCGGGCAGATGCAATGGCGACGGGCGCGCCTTCAGGTCAGCAGCGTGCTGCCCCTGGCTGCGTTCGAGCGCGATGGCCTGTTTGCCTCGCTGCAACTGCTCGAAGCCGTCGAGGATTACCGTGATGGCCGCGCCGTGGCTGCGCTGGGCTGGCAGGGGGAGGCGCAAGGCAGCGCGGCGCAGCGGGTGTACCCGGCCTTCCGCCTGTATGCCCGCGAACTGAGCGATGTCGAGCCGCTGCGCCAGTTCTTCGTCGAACGCAAGCTGCTGGTTTCCACTCAGGCCGCGCAGATCGCCCAGGTGCAATCGCTCAGCCGCAATCTCGACCTGGTGTTCTGGATCATCGCCAGCCTGGCTGTGGCCGGCGCCGTAGCGGCCATCGCCGCAGGCGCAGTCGCGGCGGTCGAGCGCAAGCAGCGCGAGCTGGCAGTGCTGCGTCTGCTGGGCTTCGGCACTGCTGCGCTGCTGTTGTTCGTGGTGCTCCAGGCGCTCTACAGCGGCCTTTTTGCCGCCGCCGCGGCGGGATTGTTGTACCTGCTGGCCGAACATGGCCTGAACCGACTTTTCATGCAGGTGCCCGGCGAGTTCGCCAGCCACCTGCTGCCCATGCACTACCTCGTTGCGTTGTGTGCCGTGCTGCTGGCCAGCACCGCCGCCGCCGCCCTGGGCGGCTGGCGGGTGGCGCGCATCGAGGCTTGCCAAGGAATACGTGATGTCTGATCGCCGCCTCGGGGCTGCCGCCCTGCTCCTGACCGCTTTGAGCCTGGGCGCCTGTTCCCCGGCCGATGGCGACGACAAGGCCAAGCCAGTTGCCCAGGCGCAGCCGGGGACTGAAAGCAAGTTCGACAACCCCAAACCGTTGCCGGGCGATGTCAGCCTGCCGCTGCCCTGTGGCGGTGAGCTGGTGCTGCGCAGTGTCTATGTGCTGGCCCAGGGCAGCCTCGACGACCGCGAGGTCAACCTCGGCTACCCGTTCAGCGAAGGCGAGGCCGGCTACAAGCAGTCGTTCATCTCCGGTTACCGGCGCGACTTCATCAACGGCCAGTTCAGCCTGCAGGACCTGGCGCCACAGTGGCAGAAGGCCGTTGGCCCGAGCCTGCCCAAGGTCGACAAAGGCAGCCCGCTCACGCCGATGATGTACTTCATCGGCAAGTACGAAGTGACCGCCCGCCAATACGCCCAGGTGATGGCCCAGGCGCCGTCGCTGGCCGGCGGCGACGCGGCACCGGCCTGCGAGGCGAACAACGACGCGGCGGGGCGCCTGCCCAAGGTAAAATTGTCGCGCTTCGAGGCCGAACGCTTCGCCGCCGTCTACAGCGCCTGGCTGATGAAGCACCACCGCGACCTGCTGCCGGTCAGCGGCCGAGGCAGCAAGGCCGAGGATGGTGGCGTGGGCTTCGTGCGCCTGCCCACCGAGGTGGAATGGGAGTTCGCCGCCCGTGGCGGTTCGGCGGTCAGCCGCCAGGAGCTGGAAGGGCGGTTGTTCCCGCGTAAGGTCGAAGGCGCCGACAGCGAAGGGCCGCTGGGCGACTTCGCGGTGTTCAACCAGGTCGCCGGTGGTACCGGGCAGGCGGCGCGGCTGATGCCGATCGGCACCAAACAGCCCAACCCGCTGGGCTTGTTCGATGTGATCGGCAACGCCGCCGAGATGGTCCAGGAGTCGTTCCAGCTGGTCAACGCCGGGCGCCTGCAGGGCGCCTACGGCGGCTTCGTGGTCAAGGGCGGCAACTACCTAGAAGGCGAGGGCACCTTGTTCACCGGCATGCGCCGCGAGTACCCGCTGTTCGGCGTCGACGGCACCGAGCAGCGCAACGAGACCACTGGTTTCCGCGTGGCCATCGGCGCCTTGTCGGCGCCGCGCTCGCGTTACCAGGAGCTGTTCGAGCAGTGGCAGAAGGAAGGTCGCCTGGCCGGCCTGACCGACGACATCGACGCCGCCCAAGACCCGACCAAGCGCCTTGACAGCATCATCGCCGCCGCCACCGACCCGCGCCAGCAGGCCGAGTTGGGGCTGGTCAACGAAGAGCTCAAGCGCAACGTGTCGCTGATCGCCCGCCAGCGCGAGGAAGCGGCCGGCAACCTGATCCAGTCCGCCGCCCTGGTGGCCGAAACCGTCAACAACTACAACATCCGCCTGACCAACCTGCAGAACACCCAGGCCAAGGCCGAGGCTTCCGGCGACCAGACCAGCGCGCGCATGTACGGCGCCGCCATCGCCAATGGCCGCGCCGCCCTCGACGGCGCCGTGGCGATCTACATCGACAACCTGGCCAGTGGCACGCGCTACACCGACGCGGTGATCCAGGCGCAGTTCCAGCGGGTCAAGGAAGAGCTCAATCGCAAGCCGGTGCTGGGCAACAGCCTGGTCACCCGCGCCACCCTGTTCGTCCGCCACGTCGGGGAGTACCGCCAGAACCGGCGGGCCGATCCGGCGACGATCCTCAAGGAGCTGCTGGCATCGGCCGCCCCGCGACCCTAAGGACAGCTTCGACAGAAAGGACTCCCGGGTGGCACGAAGCCCCCGGTCACCCAGAAACCCAAGAAGAGAAACCAGACCATGTTCACCCGCAAACCCCTGATCACCGCATCCCAGGCCCGTACCGCACTGCTGCTGGCAGCCGGTTTCAGCACCGTGCTGTTGAGCGGTTGCGCCAGCTCGCCGGCGTCCAAGGTTGGCGCCACGACCAAGGTCGAGTACTACCCCAACTGCTACGAGCCGGTGCAGCACCTGCGCTCCACCGACGGTGACATGACCCGCTCGGTCGCCACCGGCGCGCTGCTCGGCGCGGTCGGCGGTGCCCTCACCGGTGCCCTGGTCGACAAGGAAAACCGCGGCCGCAATGCCGCCATCGGTGCCGCTGGCGGCGCGTTGGTTGGCGGCGCGGCCGGTTACTACACCGAGCGCCAGAAACAGATCAGCGACGACAAGCAGCGCATCGCCTCGTACGCCACCGACATCGACAAGAGCGCGGCCGACATGGACCGCACCACGGCCTACGCCAAGTCGTCGCAGAGCTGCTACCAGCGCGAGTTCGCCAGCCTGATCCAGAACCGCAAGGCTGGCCGCATCAACGACACCGAGGGCCGCAAGCGCCTGGCCGAGATCGTTGCCGGCCTGCAGGAGTCGAACAACCTGCTGACCACCGTGAACGGTCGTTTGGGTGAGAACCTCAACAACTACACCCAGGCCTACGAGCAGGACCTCAAGCAGGTGGGCGTGCAGCGCACCGAAGTGGTCGCAGTGGCCGAGCCGCCGAAGGTGGCAACCACCGGCAAGAAGAAGGATGTGAAGAAGGTCCAGCCGGCCAAGACCAACACCAAGGTGCCACAGGAAGCGGTGGCCACCGAGAAGACCCTGCAGAACGCCAACGGCAAGAAAGCCGAGGCCCAGCAGGTGGCCAAGGCGGGCGCCGACCAGGTCAACGCCATGTGCCGCAACCCGGACATGGGTGACTGGGCGCCGGTGCCGTGCCCGAACGTGTGATCCGTTGAGGCTGCTTGCATGACCTGTAGGCGCGGGGCAAGCCCACGCCTGCAGGTCATGCGACTTGGCCAGGCTTTGTGCAAGGAAACCTATTCGTGACAGATCTTCTGGTCAATTCCCTGGCCAACAACTCCCAGTTTCTTGCCCGTCAGCGTATCCAGGCGCGGATCAACCTGCCGCAGATGTTCGCCGCCATCGACGCCGACCCGCGTATCGTCGGTGCCGGTGTGGTCTACATCGACGCCGAATACAACATTGTCACCCTGCGTGAGTTTCAGCCGATCTGCAGCATCCGCCCCAAGCGCGTGATCCTGCGCGAGATCAAGAAGTACCAGACACCTGACCAGTACACCCAGCAGTTGCAGCACAATCCGCGCGAGTCGCGGGTGGTCAAGGAGGCGGTCAACACCACCCTTTCCTGTGCGGGCGCTGTGATCGGCTGGTTCGTGGTGTTCAGTGGCACCATTGCCGCGCCCTTTTCCGGTGGTACCAGCCTGGTACTGACCTATGTCGGTGGCGCCGCCGCCACCGCCAGCAGCGTCCAGTGCGGCATCGGTGTAATGCGCACGGTGCGTGAAGTGACCAACCCAGCGGCTAACGATGCCCTCGATGAGAACCAGTGGTACCAGGCCGCCTCGATGGTGCTCGATGGCGTCTCGTTGCTGGGTGTCGGCGCGTCGGGCCTGAGCACGTTGAAGTACCTGCAAGTACACAAGGCCGCCACGGGTCGCAGCTGGCTGGAGTTGTCCAAGAGCCTCAGCCGCCAGCAGCGCAAGGCGCTGACCGACGAGCTGCTGTCGATCAAGCACCCGAGCCTGACGGCCAGGCAGATCAAGTTGCAGCAGGCGGCAGGGACCATGACCAAGCGCTACACCCCGACCGAGATCAGCCACGCCACGCAGACCCTGATGCGCGACTCGCTCGGCGCCACCTTCGGGTTGGCCGGGAGTGCCACGGTGCAGAGCATAGCCGTAGGGCTATACGAAGAGATCGAGTGATGATGAAGCCTGCGCAATTCCAGACTTTCATGCGCCGTTACTTCCCGACGTTCTTGCTGGGGTTTTTCATTTGCCTCCTGTCGGCGGCGTTGTCAGCGACTCTGTGGATCGACAGTCACTGGCGCAATCACCCGGATAACCCCTTATTCACCATGATGTCCAGCGCGGTGCTGGTCTTGCTGCTGTGTTCCGGGCATTTCGCGATGGTCCGGGGCTTCACATGGGCAGTATGGGTGGTGCTCCCTGTACCGACTGTGGCCTTGCTGATGGCGTTGAGCCTGCTCGGTAGTGGAGTGAATGCCGTGTTGCTGGCAATCCTGCTGGCGCTGCCATTGCTCGCGCTGCTGGTATTCAACAGCCAGCGGCATCGAGAGATGCGGCGGCGGTTGGTGGAGCTGCGCAAGGTGCGGCGCTAGCGCAATGACGCTCAAGCCTTTTCTGAAGCGTTACTTCGGCGTATTCATCGGCGCCTACTTCTCGTCGATCATTGCCGTGTCCTGGACATTTGCGCTGGTGTGGAGCACGTATTGCCGGAACTGCCTGAAGGATGGCGCCTTCGCTTCGAGTCTGTTCCTGACGCTGGCAGTCTTCATGTTGGGCCATGGCGCTGTAGTTCGGGGGCGGACGTGGGGAGCCTGGCTCGTGGCCGCGATGTGCCTGGCCAGCCTGGTGATCGCGTTGCCGGCCTATGGATATCGTCCCAACATGTTCATCTACGCGAGCTGCCTGCTGGCAGCGCTGGTAGCGTTGCTGTTGATCAATAGCAACAGGTACAGAGAAATGCGCGTTCTCCTGGCGCAGTACCGGGAGCAAAGGCGCAAGGCAAAGCCCTAGGCTCTGTATGAAAAGCCTTGATACTCGGTGATGCTGCGTTGAAAACAGCCTCGGAATGCTCATTTACAACCCGTAAACTCCGCTTCCTCGGCTGTTTTCGCCTTGCCTGACCTTCGTCTCAAGACTTTTCATACAGACCCTAGCCATCATCGCGGGTTGGCGCCGCGCACGGAGCTACAGTTCCGCCACCAGGGCTTCCAGTTGCTCCTGCCGCTCGGCCTGGTTGACCCGTGCCCCGGGATTGAGCGTCGACCACTGTGGATGCGCCCGCGCCTTGCGCAAGGCCTCGGGCAGCTTGCCTTCGCGCCAGCCTTTGTCCTCCGGCGCCGCGAGGCGGATGCTGTCCTGCGCCGCGTGCCCGCGTGCCTCCAGGGCCAGTATCAACTGTTGCTGACGCAGCGCCAGCAGGCGCAGCACGGCGTCATCCACCGTCAGCTCGCGCTGGCCCTTGAGCTTGCCCATCAGGCGCGAGCCATAGTTGCGCGCGGTCTGCAGCGCGCCGCCGGCAATGGCCCCGGCAAGCGCGGCGGCGCCCAGGGTCAGGCCGCCAACCAGCAGGTCGACGCCGGCACCTGCCGCCGCGCCCGCCGCCACGCCGCTGCCCAGGCGCACACCGAGCAGCTTCAGGGTCTCCGGATTGAACAGGTCGTCGCCCCAGCGCCCATCGAGCAGCGGCAAGTCGCCGGCATTGGCGTCCTCGCGACGGAACGCATACAGCTTGAGCAGCGCCTCGACACAGCGTTGCTCGCGCTCACGCACCGCCTGGCGCAGCGCTTCGATGGCCTGCGCCTCGGCGGCGGGCTCGGCCTCTACGCTGCGCCGGCAGGCAGCGCAGTCGAGCAGCAGCTCGGCGACCAAACGCTTGCCGCTGTGGCGACGGGCTTCGCGCTGGGCCTGCTGGTCATCGATCAGCCGTTGCAGGGCAGGGCGGGCCTCTTCCAGCAGCAGCGCCAGGCTTTCGTAGAGGCGGCGCTCGCCATCCTCGGGCGGGGCCACGCTGTCGAAACGCACCAGCGCATGCAGGCCCAGGCGCGCCAAGGCCTCGCGCCATTCGGGCTCGCGGTGCTGGTTGCTGGCAACGAAGTTGAGCACCGGCAACAGCGGCTTGCCGCAGCTGGCCAGCACCTCAAGCTCGTCGCGGTACTTGGCCAGCACCGGTTCGCGGGCGTCGATCACATACAGACCGGCATGGCTCGCCAGCAGCTGGCGCAGCACCTTGGCTTCCTGCTCGAAACGCTGGCGCGCCTCGCTGCCCTGGAGGAAACGCTCAAGGCGAGCGGGGCCGTCCAGGCGCTCGCCCGGGCGTTCGAGGCGCTCCAGGTAGTCGAGCAGGGCAATGGCGTCCTCCAGGCCGGGGGTGTCGTAGAGCTCGAGCAACGGTTCGCCGTCCACCGACAGGCGGGCGCCTTCGACATGGCGGGTGGTGCTGGGGCGGTGCGAGACCTCGCCGAAGCCGACGTCGCGGGTGAGGGTGCGCAGCAGCGAGGTCTTGCCGACGTTGGTGTGGCCGACCACGGCCAGTTTCAGCGGCTCAGTCATGGCCATGCTCCAGCCAGGTCAGGGGCGAGGTGTCGGCATGGGGCAGGCCCAGGCGGTCGAGGGCCTCGTGCCAATCGCCCAGGCGTGCCGCGTCCAGTGCCTGGCCGGGCTGCGCCTGCAGCAGCCAGATACGCGTGGCGCCGGCGTTGCGCGCCAGTTCAGCGAGCAAGGCCAGGCTGCCACGGTCGGGCGAGCGACGCGGGTCGCAGGCAATGGCCAGGCGCGCCGGGGGGAAACGGCTGAGTTGCTCGAGCAGCTTGTTGCGCGATTCGCGGCTGTCGAGCACGCCCGCATGGGTGACCGAGCGGGGCAGTGCGGGTGGCCAGGGGCGCTGGTCGTCCAGTTCCAGGCCGACCAGCAGGGCACCGCCACCGTCGCGTTCCAGTTGGCCGGCCTCGAAGCGGGGCAGGGTGTCGGGGGCTGCATCCTGCACGCCGAGGCGTTCGCTGCGCGGCATCAGGGCTTCGCGCAGTTGCGCGTAGCCTGGCAGATTGAGGTCCAGCGCCAGGCGCTCGCGGCCCTGGCGCCAGCGCCACAGGCACAGCGCGGCCAGCAGCATGCGGGGCAGCAGGCCATAGACCAGCACCACGCCGAGCAGCCAGCTGGCCCAGGCTTGGCGCGCCAGATCGAGTGCAGGCAGGGTGTCGCCGCTGGCGCGAATCATCGCCTCGTCGGGGACGGCGAAACCGAGCAGCGAGGGCAGGGCGCCAAGGGCCTGGGTCAGCGTGATGAAAGGTTCGGCGGCAAGCAGCGTGGTTTCCCAGACGAAGCCGTAGCGTCGCGTCGCCAGCAGCGCCAGGAGCATGCCCAGCGCCGCGAGCATTGCCAGCGACCACAGGCCATGCACCAGCAGGCCGAGCAGCCAGCGGTTCAGGCGCTGGCGCTGCAACAGCACCAGCAGCGCGGGAGCCAGTTGCGCGGCCTTGGCGTCACGGGCAAAACGCTCGCTTAGCCACAGCCACAGGCGGCCCAGCGCCGCGCCATGCTCACCGGCGAAGAAGAAACCCACGGCCCAGCCAAGCAGCAGCACGAGATTCAGCCCGAGCAGGCTGCCCAGGGCCCAGAACACGTTCACCGGCCGCTGGCCGTCGCCCAGGGCCGCCAGCCCCAGGCCGGCGCCACTGAACAGAGCCAGGACCATCAAGCTCAGCAATGCCAGCCGTGCGCCCTGCTTCCAGTGGCGCAGCGCCGCGTCCATGCCGTCGCGCTCGGCCAGCCACAGAGCGCGGGCCTCGATGCGTGTGGCCAGGTCGCCGCCCTGCTGGCGGGCGCGTCGGTTGGCCTCCTGGTCCTCCAGGGGACCGGCGTGTTCCTCGCGCAGGCGTACCGCTTCGGTGAGCCAGCGCTTGTCGAGTGGAGTGGGTGCAGTCACAAGCTCTTCCATTGCACAGGTCTGGCCGCAAGCATAACCCACGCGCCCGGTGCTATCCTCGCCGGCATGAATACATCACTCCCCCTCAGCCTGATCGCGGCGCTCGCCGAGAACCGTGTGATCGGCATCGACAACACCATGCCCTGGCACCTGCCGGGGGACTTCAAGTACTTCAAGGCCACCACCCTGGGCAAGCCGATAATCATGGGGCGCAAGACCTGGGATTCGCTGGGCCGGCCATTGCCGGGGCGGCTGAACATCGTCGTCAGCCGTCAGCCTGGACTGCAACTGGCCGGCGCCGAGGTGTTCGCCTCGCTGGAGGCGGCGCTGGTGCGCGCCGAGCAGTGGGCGCGCGAGCAGAGCGTCGGGGAATTGATGCTGATCGGCGGTGCGCAGCTGTATGGGCAGGCGCTGGAAAAAGGGCTGGTGAGCCGGATGTACCTGACCCGGGTGGAATTGTCGCCGCAAGGCGATGCCTGGTTCCCGGAGTTCGACCACGGGCAGTGGCAGTTGACGTCGAGCGAGGCGCAGTCCGAAGCGGAAAAGCCGGCCTATCACTTCGAAGTCTGGGACAAGGCTTGAGTGTGTTCGGGGCCCGCTGATACGCAATAACTGCAATTGCGAACAAATATCATCTTCTGCTAGCGTTCGCTCCTCTTGAGACCCAGAGCCAGGATGTGCCGTGTCTTCGTGGAACAAGCAGATCGCCCGGTTGTTCACCGAGCACAAGAAGGCCCTGGAGGCGTTCGTCGCACGGCGCACCGGCAATAGCCAAGTGGCCGCCGACCTGACCCAGGAGTCCTTCCTGCGCCTGGCGCGGCTGCCTGCCGACAAGCAGATCGACAACCTGCCGGCCTTCCTCTTCACGATTGCCAGCAACCTGGTGCGCGATCATCAGCGCCAGGCCATTCGCCGCGAGCGCCTGGATGGCGGCGAGCCCAGCGACGAACTGGCCAGCGAAGCCCCCGGCGCCGAGGACCAGTTGGCCGCGCAGCAGGAGCAGGCGCTGATGCAGGCGGCGATCCAGGCCCTGCCCGAGGCGACCCGGCACATCTTCCTGCTCTATCATGTCGACGGTTGCACCTACCGCGAAATCGGCGAGCGCATGAACGTCACGCCCCGCAGTGTCGAGTACCAGCTGCGTCGGGCATTGCTCGATTGCCGCGCCTTCATCCAGGCGCGGCTGGCCGGTGACGCGAGAGGGCAACGTCCATGAGCCGTCATCCCGAGAGTGCGACCGATCCCATGAGCGACCTGCCCGACAGCGAGCGCCTGTTCGCCGAAGCCACAGCCTGGTATTACCGTCTGCATGCCGAGGACGTCACCCTGGACGAACGCCAGGCGTTCGCCGTATGGCGCGCGCAGGGGCCGGCGCATGCCAAGGCCTGGGAGGAAGTGCTCGATTTGCTGGGGGCCTTGCAAGGCCCTGCCAGGCATCTGCGGGAACACCAGCAGGCGGCATGGCGCGCCCCCCGTGGCCGGGTCTGGCCCAAGCTGGCAGGCGCTGCCGCGGCGGCGGTTCTGTTGGGTGTGCTGCTCGTCCAGACGCCCTGGCTCGACCGCTGGCGCGCCGATTACGCCACCGCCACGGGTGAAACCCGCAGCCTGCAACTGGAGGACGGCTCGCGCATTCAGCTCAACACCGACAGCGCCGTGCAGGTCGAACTGGGGATCACCGAGCGACGTGTCCGGCTGTTGCGTGGCGAGGCCTGGTTCGAGGTGACCCGCGACCCGGCCCGGCCCTTTGTGGTGCGTGCCGGGGATGGCTGGGTGCGGGTGGTGGGCACGCGCTTCAGCGTGGCTGAGGCAGACGGGCAGACCCGTGTGCAACTGGCCCAAGGCAAAGTCGAGGTCCGTGCCGGTACCGGCCAGGGCGTATTCCTCGAGCCCGGGCAGGCGTTGGAGTACGCGGCAGGCGGGCCGGGTGCCGTGCATGGCTTCGAGCCCGCCCGCGCCTTCGCCTGGCGCGAGCGGCAACTGGTATTCAGTCAGCAGCCGCTGGGTGAGGTGGTGACCGAACTCAATCGCTACTGGCCCGGGCTGACCCTGGTGCTGGGCGACGGCCTGCGCCAGCGCAAGGTCTCCGGCGTGTTCGACATCGACAAGCCGGAGGCCGTGCTCAAGGCCTTGACCCATACCCTGGGCGTGCGTGCCGACCAGTACACACCGTACCTGCGCATCCTGCGCGAAGGCTGATTTAAAATTTTTTCGGGGATTCCCGCCGGGCCGACGTCCTTGATTTCGTAGGCGCAAATAATAAGCACTCTCAGACAGTGCCGCGCCAGTCGATCACTTTGACGCTTTCGGGGAGCCCCATTGATGAAAACCACCGCCACTCGGGCCGTGCTCGGCCTGGCCATCGCGCTTGGCAGCGCCGCGCTGGCCGGACCCTTGCAGGCCCAGGCCGCCACGCAGGCTCAGGTCTACCGTTTCGACATCCCAGCGCAGTCGCTGGACTCGGCCCTGGCGGCCTTCAGTGCGGTTACCCGGATCCAGGTGCTGGTACCCGGTGAGTTCACCCAGGGCCTGCGCTCGCCGGGCCTGAGTGGCAGTTATCCACAGGACCAGGCACTGGCCCGCCTGCTCCAGGGCACTGGCCTGAATGCCGCCTACATCGACAACGACAGCGTCACCCTGGAGCGCCTGCGCGCCGGGGGCGACGACGCGATGCAACTGGGCGCGGTGAAGATCGACAGCAGCCAGCTGGGCACCACCACCGAAGGCACCGGCTCCTACACCACTGGGTCGCTGACCCTTGGCAAGGGCGAGCAGAAGCTCAAGGACATCCCGCAGTCGGTGTCGGTAATGACCCGCCAGCGCCTGGACGACCAGAACATGAACAGCCTGCAGGACGCCATGCGGCAGGTGACCGGTACCACGATCAAGAGCTACAACACCGGCTCCAACCTCAATGACGTTTACATGCGCGGCTTCCCGGTCGACCTGGTGCAGGTCGATGGCGTCACCCAGCCCACCGGGCAAGGCGACATGGCCACGGCGTTCGACCTGGCCATGTATGACCGTGTCGAAGTGCTGCGCGGGCCATCCGGCCTGTACCAGGGCGCGGGCGAACCCGGCGGCACCATCAACCTGGTGCGCAAGCGCGCCTTGGGCAAGTTTGCCCTGTCTGGTGAGCTGTCGGCGGGTACCTATGACCGTTACCACTCCACAGTTGACGTCACCGGGCCGCTGAACAGCGATGGCAGCCTGCGCGGGCGTTTCGTCACCGCCTACGAGAACAACCAGGCCTTTGTCGACTACGCCCAGAACGAGCGCCCGATGATGTACGGGCGCCTGGAGTACGACCTGTCGCCGGCCACCACCCTGACCCTGGGCGGCGCCTACCAGCGCAACAAGTCGGTGCCCGCGTTCGGTCTGCCGGCCTACGACAGCGGCAAGCTGCTCGACGTCAAGCGCTCGACCTTCGTCGACGCGAAGTGGAACGAGCTGGACGAGCGCGTCTGGGAAAGCTTCTTCGAGGTCGACCATGCGCTGGACGATGGTGGCCAGTTCAAGACCTCGCTGAGCTATCGCGACGCCGAGGCACCCACGCGCAACTTCACCTGGACCGACGGCGCCGTGGACCCGGTGACCGGTGCCAGTTCCGCGGTGGCCTACAACTACTACACCCACATCAAGACTCTGGGTCTGGACAGCTTCGTGACGCGGCCGTTCGAGGCGTTCGGGCGTACCCATGAGCTCACCGTGGGCGCCGACTACCAGCATGTGGACAAGGACTTTCGCTACGGTGGCCGGGAGTGGTTCGACATCAACGTGTTCGACCCGGGCAGCATCGACATCCCCAAGATCGACTACGCCATGGACAACGGCAACTCGTCCAAGTCGAACCAGTACGGACTGTATGCCCGCACCAAGTTCAGCGCCAACGACTGGCTGGACGTGATCCTCGGTAGCCGGGTGATCTGGTTCGACAGCGATGGCCACAATGCCAACCCGTTCTTCAACGAATTCTCCGACCCCCACACCAGTGTTCGCCGCAAGGTGATCCCCTACGGTGCGCTGGTCGCCAAGCTCACCCCCGAACTGTCGGCCTATGCCAGCTACACCACGGTGTACAAGCCGCAGACGCAGATGGCCGGCGGCGACAGCACGGTGGCGCCGCGCGAGGGCAAACAGTATGAGTTGGGCCTGAAGCGGGAGTTCTTCGACGGCCGCCTGAACGGCAGCGTGGCGGTGTTCCGCATCTATGACGAGAACCGCGCCCAGCAAATCGACCAGACGCCGTTCTACGAGGCCCAGGCCAAGGTGCGCAGCCAGGGTTGGGAAACCGAGCTGTCCGGCAACCTGACCGACAACTGGAGCGTCAGCACCGGCTACGCCTTTACCCGGCTGGAGTCGGGGCGTCAGGCCGACTACCAGGGCATCAGCATCACGCCCAAGCACAACTTCAATGTATGGACGCGCTATGCGTTCGCCGATGGGCCGCTGGAAGGGTTCAGTGTCGGTGGTGGTGTGCGGGTGGTCAGTTCCACCTACTACACGCGCAACAGCGTGGACTTCGTGCAGGGTGGCTACAGCGTGGCCACGGCGCAGGTGGGCTATCGCTTCAACAAGCACCTGTCGGCGACACTCACGGCCAACAATCTGTTCGACCGTGTGTATTACGAGCGTGTGGACAGTGCCTGGGGCTCGAACTTCTATGGCGAGCCGCGCAACCTGACGCTCAAGCTGCGCGCGACGTATTGAGCCTGGATCGCCGGGGGCGCAAAGCGCCCCCGATAATCTCTCAGGAGTGACTCAGTTGCGCATGCTCATCCCCAGCCAGCACCTGCTGGTCGGTCTGCTTGAGCAACTGGCTGGTAACCACGCCCGCGGTCATCGAGCCATTCACGTTCAACGCCGTGCGGCCCATGTCGATCAGCGGTTCCACCGAGATCAACAGCGCCACCAGTTCCACCGGCAGGCCCATGGCTGGCAGCACGATCAGCGCGGCGAAGGTCGCGCCGCCGCCGACGCCGGCAACGCCTGCCGAGCTGAGGGTGACGATGGCCACCAGGGTGGCGATCCACAGCGGGTCGAAGGTGTCGATGCCCACCGCCGGGGCGACCATCACCGCCAGCATCGCCGGGTACAGGCCGGCGCAGCCGTTTTGGCCAATGGTGGCGCCAAACGACGCGCTGAAGCTGGCAATCGACTGCGGCACGCCCAGGCGCAGGGTCTGCGCCTCGATGTTCAGCGGGATGCTGGCGGCGCTGGAGCGGCTGGTGAAGGCGAAGGTCAGCACCGGCCAGACTTTACGGAAGAAGCGCAGCGGGCTGACGCCGGTCAGCGCCAGGATCACCCCGTGGACCACGAACATCAGGCCCAGGCCGATGTACGACACCACCACGAAGCTGCCCAGCTTGAGGATGTCGTCGAGGTTGGAGCTGGCCACCACCTTAGTCATCAAGGCCAGCACACCGTAGGGGGTGAGCTTCATCACCAGGCGCACCAGGCGCATGACCCAGGCCTGCAGCACGTCGATGGCCGACAGGGCGCGCTCCCCCTTGTCCTTGTCGTCCTTGATCAGTTGCAAAGCGGCGAGGCCGAGGAACACGGCGAAGATCACCACGCTGATGATCGAGGTCGGCTTGGCCCGGGCCAGGTCGCCGACCGGGTTGGTCGGGATGAACGACAGCAGCAGTTGCGGGATGTTGAGGTCGGCGACCTTGCCCGCGTAGTCGCTGTGGATGGCCTGCAGGCGGGCGCTTTCCTGGGCGCCGGCCACCAGCCCCTCAGCGCTCAGGCCGAACAGGTTGGTCAGGGCGATGCCGATCAGTGCGGCGATCGCAGTGGTCAGCAGCAGGGTGCCGATGCTCAGCACACTGATGCGGCCCAGCGCCGAGGCGTTGTGCAGGCGGGCCACGGCGCTGAGGATCGAGGCGAAGATCAGCGGCATGACGATCATCTGCAGCAAACCGACGTAGCCATTGCCGACCAGGTCGAGCCAGCCGATGGTGGCCTTGAGCACCGGGTGCCCGGCGCCGTAGATCGTGTGCAGCACCAGGCCGAAGCCGACGCCGAGGGCCAGGCCCAGCAGCACCTTCTTGGCCAGGCTCCAGTCGGTGCGACGGGTTTGCGCCAGGCCCAGCAGCAGGGCCAGGAACGCCAGCAGGTTGAGTGACAGCGGCAGGTTCATTGAAGCTCCGGAAAAAGGCAAAAGAGGCATCGCCTCTGTGAGCGATTACGAACGGAAATGCTAACAGCCTGAAAACAAACGAATTTATACCTAAAAGGAATTTGCATAGTCGTTTATGGAATAACGCCTGGTCGTTTTTGGCAATACACATGGCGTTTGCGGTTGCTTCGAGGTCGGTGGCGCATGCCTGCCTGTCACAAATCAGGTCTAGGGTTGAGCGGCCACGTCTTTGGGAGAACCGCACATGATGTCAGCTCCGAAAATCCTTGCCGGCGGCCTTGCCCTGTTGCTCAGTGCCAGCAGTTGGGCGGCCACCGAGCTCAAGCACTGGCCGGCCGAAGCCGCGCAGAAGCTCGACGCGATGATTGCCGCCAACGCCAACAAGGGTAACTACGCGGTGTTCGACATGGACAACACCAGCTACCGCTTCGACCTCGAAGAGGCACTGCTGCCGTTCATGGAGAACAAGGGCCTGCTGACCCGCGACAAGCTCGACCCCTCGCTCAAGCTGATCCCATTCAAGGACACAGCGGAGCATAAGGAAAGCCTGTTCAGTTACTACTACCGCCTGTGCGAACTCGACGACATGGTCTGCTACCCCTGGGTGGCCCAGGTGTTCTCGGGCTTCACTCTCAAGGAACTGAAGCAGCAGGTCGACGAGCTGATGGCCTCGGGCAAGCCGATCCCCAGCACCTACTTCGAGGGCGACCAGGTCAAGAGTATCGAGGTGCAGCCGCCGAAGGTGTTCACGGGCCAGGCCGAGCTGTACAACAAGCTGATGGAGAACGGCATCGAGGTCTATGTGATCTCGGCGGCGTCCGAAGAGCTGGTACGCATGGTCGCCTCAGATCCAAAGTACGGCTACAACGTCAAACCACAGAACGTGATCGGTGTGAGCCTGCTGCTCAAGGATCGCGCCAGTGGCCAGCTGACCACGGCGCGCAAGCAGATCAGCGCCGGGCAGTACGATTCCAAGGCCAACGAAGGCCTGGAGCTGACCCCGTACCTGTGGACGCCGGCCACCTGGATGGCGGGCAAGCAGGCGGCCATCCTCACCTACATCGACGAATGGAAGAAGCCGGTGCTGGTGGGGGGCGATACCCCAACCAGCGATGGCTACATGCAGTTCCACGGCGTCGATGTGAACAAAGGCGGCATCCATCTGTGGATAAACCGCAAGGCCAAGTACATGGACCAGCTCAACGGCATGATCGCGAAGAATGCAGCGGCCCAGGCCAAGGAAGGCTTGCCGGTGACGGCGGACAAGAACTGGGTGATCGTGACGCCGGAGCAGATTCAGTGAAATACGCATAACCTGTTCCGGCCCAATCGCTGGCAAGCCAGCTCCCACAGGTGCAATGCCAAGGCCTGCGATTACATTGTGGGAGCCGGCTTGCCGGCGATGAGGCCTTCTCAGGCATAAAAAAACCGGCGCACCAGGCGCCGGTTCTTATTGCCTTCAGAGCCTCACAGCCCTTCGAGCATTGCCTTGTTACGCACCGCACCCTTGTCGGCACTGGTGGCCAGCAGGGCATAGGCCTTCAATGCGGTAGTAACCTTGCGTGGGCGCACTTCCGCCGGCTTCCAGCCCTTCTTGTCCTGCTCGACACGGCGCGCGGCCAGCTCTTCGTCGCTGACCAGCAGGTTGATCGAACGGTTGGGGATGTCGATCAGCACTTTGTCGCCATCGCGCACCAGGCCAATGGCGCCGCCTGCGGCGGCTTCCGGCGAGGCATGGCCGATGGACAGGCCCGAGGTGCCGCCGGAGAAGCGGCCATCGGTGAGCAGCGCGCACGCCTTGCCCAGGCCCTTGGATTTCAAGTACGAGGTCGGGTAGAGCATCTCCTGCATGCCCGGGCCGCCTTTCGGGCCTTCGTAGCGGATGATAACGATATCGCCGGCCTTCACCTCGTCGGCGAGGATGCCGCGTACCGCGCTGTCCTGGCTCTCGAAGATCTTCGCGTTGCCCTCGAACACGTGGATCGACTCATCCACGCCGGCGGTCTTCACCACGCAGCCGTCCAGGGCGATGTTGCCGTACAGCACGGCCAGGCCGCCCTCTTGCGAGTAGGCGTGCTCGAAGCTGCGGATGCAGCCGTTTTCGCGGTCGTCGTCCAGGGTTTCCCAGCGGGTCGACTGGCTGAAGGCGGTTTGCGTGGGGATACCGGCCGGGCCTGCCTTGAAGAAGGTGTGCACCGCTTCGTCATCGGTCTGGGTGATGTCCCACTTGGCGATGGCTTCTTCCATGCTGGGGCTGTGCACGGTCGGCAGGTCGGTGTGCAGCAGGCCGCCACGGGCCAGCGAGCCGAGAATGCTGAAGATGCCGCCGGCGCGATGCACGTCTTCCATGTGGTACTTCTGGATGTTCGGCGCCACCTTGCACAGCTGCGGCACCTTGCGCGACAGGCGATCGATGTCGCGCAGGTCGAAGTCCACCTCGCCTTCCTGGGCCGCGGCCAGCAGGTGCAGGATGGTGTTGGTCGAGCCGCCCATGGCGATGTCGAGCATCATGGCGTTCTCGAACGCCTTGAAGTTGGCGATGCTGCGCGGCAGCACGGACGCATCGCCCTCGCCGTAGTAGCGTTTGCACAGCTCGACGATGGTGCGGCCCGCGGTAAGGAACAGCTGCTCGCGGTCGGAGTGGGTCGCCAGCGTGGAGCCGTTTCCCGGCAGAGCCAGGCCTAGGGCCTCGGTCAGGCAGTTCATCGAGTTGGCAGTGAACATGCCGGAGCACGAACCACAGGTCGGGCAGGCGCTGCGCTCGTACTCGGCAACTTTCTCGTCGCTGGCCGAGGAGTCGGCGGCGATGACCATGGCGTCGACCAGGTCCAGGCCGTGGCTGGCCAGTTTGGTCTTGCCGGCTTCCATCGGGCCACCGGAGACGAAGATCACCGGGATGTTCAGGCGCAAGGCCGCCATCAGCATGCCGGGGGTGATCTTGTCGCAGTTGGAGATGCAGACGATGGCGTCGGCGCAGTGGGCGTTGACCATGTACTCGACGGCGTCGGCGATGATCTCGCGGCTGGGCAGCGAGTAGAGCATGCCGTCGTGGCCCATGGCGATGCCGTCATCCACGGCGATGGTGTTGAATTCCTTGGCCACGCCACCGGCGCGTTCGATCTCGCGGGCAACCAGCTGGCCCAGGTCCTTCAGGTGCACGTGCCCCGGGACGAACTGGGTGAACGAGTTGGCGATGGCGATGATCGGTTTCTTGAAGTCTTCATCCTTCATCCCGGTGGCGCGCCACAGGGCGCGGGCGCCGGCCATGTTGCGGCCATGGGTGGAGGTCTTGGAACGATAATCAGGCATGGAGCGCTCCTGGCGGCTTAATCAGGTCACTGGCTTTGCGAGAAAAGTGCTTTTCCGCAAACCCAAACAGGGAGTGAGCTTCTCTTGTCCTAATACGCCGAAGGCCGGTTGCCACAGGCACGGATGGGGGTCGAAGGACCGCGCGGGATCGCCGCAGGCTCGACCAGAGCTCATAAACCCGCCGGGGGTGTCTGGCGATGAATAGCCCGATTCTACACCGCCGCGCTCGTGAGGGAATGGCGTTGTGATAATTGGCTGCCGCCAGCCCGCAAGGTAAAGGCCTTGGTGTGGAGGGGGCCGGTTTCGGTAGACTTGCGCGCCTTCTACTCCTCTGGCCAAAAGGATTTGCAATGCCAGCGCCAAGTCGCTCCTTATTGTTCTACGTCGTCATCGGCCTGATTCAGGGCGTGGTGTGGCTCACCACCGTGAAGGGGGAGGGTCAGCTGCTGGGTTTCAGCCTGTCGGTAGCCCTGTGCGTCGCGGTGGCGGTAGCGGGCGTGAACCTGCAACTGCTTGGCAGCGCGGTGCTGCAGCGTGGCACCGGCTGGTTGGTACTGGGCCTGACCGTGCTGCTCAGCGGGATCAGTGCCTGGCTCCTCGATACCGGGCGTATGGGCTGGCTGCAGCAGACCTGGTGCCTGGCCGCCGTCGTGCTGGCCTATATCGGTACCGCGTTCATTCTCGCCTGGCCGACCGGCGAAGGGCTGCGCCTGCGCTACGAAGACCTGTTCCGGCATGCCTGGAACAACGTGTTCATTGTCTTCCTGGCACAGCTGCTGACCGGCCTGTTCTGGCAACTGCTGTGGTTGTGCGCGCTGCTGTTCAGCATGCTGGGTATCCCGCAGGTCAAGGACGCGGTGGAGTCACCGGTGTTTCTCTGGCTGGTGTTGCCGGTGGTGTTTTCGCTGGGCATGCGCATGGGGCGGGAAAACGAGAAGATCATCGGCCTGCTGCGCGGCATCCTGCTGACGCTGTGCCGCTTCCTGTTGCCGCTCAGCGCGCTGATCGCCGTGCTGTTCACCCTGACATTGCCATTCTCCGGCCTGCAACCGGTGTGGAACACCGGCTATTCGACCACCCTTCTGCTGGTACTGGCGGGCATCAACCTGTTCCTGGTCAACGGCGTGTTCCAGGATGGCCGGCAAGGTAGCGTCTACCCCGCGCCGCTCAAGCGTCTGGTGGAGGCCAGCCTGCTGTGCCTGCCGGTGCTGGTGGGCCTGGCAGCCTATGCGAGCTGGCTGCGTATCGACCAATACGGGCTTACACCGTCACGGATCATGGCGTCGATGCTGGTGGGCGTGATGCTGGCGCACGGCCTGGCGGCGGTCTGGTCGGTGCTGGCTTCGCGCCAAGCCTGGCTGCACAGCCTGCGCCTGAGCAATCCATGGATCGCCCTGCTCAGTGCGCTGCTGGTGGTGGTGTTCTACACGCCACTGCTCGATCCGCAGGCATTGAGTGCGAGGAACCAGGTCCAGCGCCTGGTCAACGGGTACACGCCGATCACCGAGTTCGACGCCGAGACCTTGTATCGCGACCTCGGCCAGCCGGGGCGTGAAGCCTTCGAGCAGCTCGAGCAGCGGCTGCAGACGGATGAACTGTTCGATGCGGGCCGCCGCCAGCAGTTGTTGGTGCTGATGGCCCAGGTGCGTCAACCGACAGTGGCCGAAGACCATGGCCCGAAGTTCGAGTGGCTCGGGCCGGTGCAATCGAGTAGCGAATCATTGGCCGACGCGACACTTGCGCAAAGCCAGTGCGGTGGCAAGGGCTGCTACCTGTGGGCAGTCGACCTGGATGGCGACGGGCACAACGAAGTGCTGATGATCCCCCGGCACACCTATGCATCGCAGCTGTTCGTGTTCACCTGGGAAGACCGGGAGTGGCGCGAGGTGGGCAGCCTGAGCGGCAACATGGAAAACCTCGAAAGCCTGGCCAACGGGATTCGCGAGGGGGCGGTGAAACTGGTGGCGCCGCGTTACAAGACGCTGAGCATCGATGGCCAGGAGCTGCGGCCTGACTTCAGGCGCTAGCGCCCGGCGCGGAAACTTCCCGGGGGCCGCTTGGCGGCCCGTCGCGGGCCAAAGGTCATTGCTGGCCGATGCCCTGCAGGTACTCCGACCGCTCATCGCTACGTTGCGCCACGCAGGTGTCCCACGCTGCCTCGAACGCCTTGCTGCCGGGTTTCTCGGCCCAGGTCTCGACCTTGCAGTCGGCGTCACGCAGCTGCGTCCAGAGTTTCTCGGCGGCTTCCATCTTGCCGCTCAGCGCCGCGGCCTTGTCGCTTTCATCCGCGTACTGGTCGCGAATGCGCTGCATGAGGTCGTCATAGGCCGCCTTCAGCTCGCGTTCGGCGGTCTGCTTGTTGTAGGCGGCGCAGGCATAGCCCTGCTGGTCGGTCTCGACGTTGTCGCAGGGGGTGCTCTCCTCTTCGGCGGCGTGCGCGCCGAAAGCCACTGCCAGCAAGACCAGCCATGCCATTGATTTCATCGGGTTTCTCCTGAAGAGGCTGACGATGCGCTGGATTCTCGCTCAGCCCAGGCCCGGGCGATAGCTCCCCGAGAAAATGTTCATGAAACAGCGTTGTCGAGACTCGCTCTCATTGCCGAGGGGCGCGTTAGAGCGTGCCAGGTCGGCCATTGACGCTTTCGGCAAACCCCCTGTCGTTTTTGCATCGGGGCGCCTCGAGCCGCAGGCATATGCTGGCCCCAAAGCGTCGGCACAAGGTTCGGCGCCAGCAAACTTCTATAAAAGGGGACAGCCTGATGAGCCCAGCCGAACTTCACGCCGACAGCATCGTCATCGACGGCCTGATCATTGCCAAATGGAACCGCGAGCTGTTCGAGGACATGCGCAAGGGCGGGCTGACCGCGGCCAACTGCACGGTGTCGGTGTGGGAGGGCTTCAAGGCCACCGTCGACAATATCGCTTCCAGCCAGAAGCTGATCCGCGAAAACAGCGACCTGGTGATGCCGGTGCGCACCACCGCCGACATCCGCAAGGCCAAGGAACTGGGCAAGACCGGCATCCTCTTCGGCTTCCAGAACGCCCACGCGTTCGAGGACCAGATCGCCTACGTCGACGTGTTCAAGCAACTGGGCGTGGGTATCGTGCAGATGTGCTACAACACCCAGAACCTGGTCGGCACCGGCTGCTACGAGCGTGACGGCGGGCTGTCGGGCTTCGGCCGCGAAATCGTCGCCGAGATGAACCGCGTCGGCATCATGTGCGACCTGTCCCATGTCGGTTCGAAAACCTCCGAGGAGGTCATCCTCGAATCGAAGAAGCCGGTCTGCTATTCCCACTGCCTGCCCTCGGGCCTCAAGGAACATCCGCGCAACAAGTCCGACGCAGAGCTGAAGTTCATCGCCGACCACGGCGGCTTCGTCGGTGTGACCATGTTCGCGCCGTTCCTGGCCAAAGGCATCGACTCGACCATCGACGACTACGCCGAGGCCATCGAGTACACCATGAACATCGTCGGTGAAGACGCCATCGGCATCGGTACCGACTTCACCCAGGGCCACGGCCAGGACTTCTTCGAGTACCTCACGCACGACAAGGGCTACGCCCGGCGCCTGACGAACTTCGGCAAGATCATCAACCCGCTGGGCATCCGCACCGTCGGCGAGTTCCCCAACCTGACCGAGACGCTGCTCAAGCGCGGCCATTCCGAGCGCGTGGTGCGCAAGATCATGGGCGAAAACTGGGTCAACGTGTTGAAAGACGTCTGGGGCGAGTAAGCCGCTCTCCAAGCCTGAAAGCCCTTGCCAGCAACGCCGGGGCACCCAAACAAAAAATTTTATGGAGTTGAGTTTCCATGGCCAAGATCGCCCCGCAATTGCCAATCGAAGTCGACAGCGAGACCGGTGTCTGGACCAGCGACGCCCTGCCGATGCTGTACGTGCCGCGGCATTTCTTCGTCAATAACCACATGGGCATCGAGGAAGTGCTGGGTGCCGACGCCTACGCCGAGATCCTCTACAAGGCCGGCTACAAGTCCGCCTGGCACTGGTGCGAGAAAGAGGCCGAGTGCCATGGCCTGGAAGGGGTGGCGGTGTTCGAGCACTACATGAAGCGGCTGAGCCAGCGTGGCTGGGGCCTGTTCGAGATCCAGGATATCGACCTGGATAAAGGCACCTGCAGCGTCAAGCTCAAGCACTCGGCGTTCGTGTACGTGTACGGCAAGTGCGGCCGCAAGGTCGACTACATGTTCACCGGCTGGTTCGCCGGCGCCATGGACCAGATTCTCGCCGCTCGCGGCAGCTCGATCCGCACCGTGGCCGAGCAGGTCTACGGCGGGTCGGAAGAAGGCCACGAAGATGGCCTGTTCGTTACAAAGCCGTTGTAAGCCGGAGATAGCGTCATGGCCTTCGAAGCAATGTTCCAGCCGATCCAGATCGGCAAGCTGACCATCCGCAACCGCGTGCTCAGCACCGCGCACGCCGAGGTATATGCCACCGACGGCGGCATGACCACCGACCGCTATGTGAAGTACTACGAAGAGAAGGCCAAGGGCGGCATCGGCCTGGCGATCTGCGGCGGCTCGTCGGTGGTGGCCATCGACAGCCCGCAGGAGTGGTGGGCCTCGGTCAACCTGTCCACCGACCGCATCATCCCGCACTTCCAGAACCTCGCCGACGCCATGCACAAGCATGGTGCCAAGATCATGATCCAGATTACCCACATGGGCCGGCGCTCGCGCTGGGACGGCTTCAACTGGCCCACGCTGATGTCGCCATCGGGCATTCGTGAACCGGTGCACCGCGCCACCTGCAAGACCATCGAGGTGGAAGAGATCTGGCGGGTGATCGGCAACTACGCCCAGGCTGCGCGTCGGGCCAAGGAGGGCGGCCTGGACGGCGTCGAGCTGTCGGCCGTGCACCAGCACATGATCGACCAGTTCTGGAGCCCACGGGTCAACAAGCGTACAGACGAATGGGGCGGCACCTTCGAAGGGCGCATGAAGTTCGGCCTGGAAGTGCTCAAGGCCGTGCGCAAGGAAGTCGGTGACGATTTCTGCGTGGGCATGCGCATCTGCGGTGACGAGTTCCATCCCGATGGCCTCAGCCACGAGGACATGAAGCAGATCGCCGCGTACTACGACGCCACCGGCATGCTCGATTTCATCGGCGTGGTCGGCTCGGGCTGTGACACCCACAACACCCTGGCCAACGTCATCCCCAACATGAGCTACCCGCCGGAGCCGTTCCTGCACCTGGCGGCCGGCATCAAGGAAGTGGTCAAGGTTCCGGTGCTGCACGCGCAGAACATCAAGGACCCGAACCAGGCCACGCGCATTCTCGAAGGCGGCTACGTGGACATGGTTGGCATGACCCGCGCGCACATGGCCGACCCGCACCTGATCGCCAAGATCAAGATGGGCCAGATCGACCAGATCAAGCAGTGCGTCGGTGCCAACTACTGCATCGATCGCCAGTACCAGGGCCTGGATGTGCTGTGCATCCAGAATGCGGCCACCTCCCGCGAATACCTGGGCGTGCCGCACATCATCGAGAAGACCACCGGGGTCAAGCGCAAGGTGGTGGTGGTTGGCGCAGGCCCCGCCGGTATGGAGGCGGCCCGCGTGGCAGCCGAACGTGGTCACGACGTGACCCTGTTCGAGAAGAAGGAGCAGATTGGCGGGCAGATCACCATCGCCGCCAAGGCCCCGCAGCGTGACCAGATTGCCGGTATCACCCGCTGGTACCAGCTGGAGCTGGCACGTCTGAAGGTCGACCTGCGCCTGGGGACTGCCGCCGACGTGGCGACCATCCAGGACCTGCGCCCGGATGTGATCGTGCTGGCGGTGGGTGGGCACTCGTTCCTTGAACAGAACGAGCACTGGGGCGCTGCCGAAGGCCTGGTGGTCAGCAGCTGGGATGTGCTCGACGGCAAGGTCGCGCCGGGCAAGAACGTGCTGGTGTACGACACCATCTGTGAGTTCACCGGCATGTCGGTGGCCGACTTCATTGCCGACAAGGGCAGCCAGGTCGAGATCGTCACTGACGACATCAAGCCGGGCGTGGCCATGGGCGGCACCACCTTCCCGACCTACTACCGCAGCATGTACCCGAAAGAAGTGATCATGACCGGCGACATGATGCTGGAAAAGGTCTACCGCGAAGGCGACAAGCTGGTGGCGGTGCTCGAGAACGAGTACACCGGCGCCAAGGAAGAACGGGTGGTTGACCAGGTGGTGGTGGAAAACGGTGTGCGTCCCGACGAGCAGCTGTACTACGCGCTCAAGGACGGCTCGCGCAACAAGGGCCAGATCGACGTCGAGGCGCTGTTCGCCATCAAGCCGCAGCCGATCCTCAGCCAGCCGGGCGAGGGCTACCTGCTGTACCGCATCGGCGACTGCGTGGCCCAGCGCAACGTGCATGCGGCGATCTACGACGCCTTGCGGCTGTGCAAGGATTTCTGAGCCCAGGACCAACGCGGTTCCTGTACGGAGAACACGGTGGGAGCGGGCTTGCCCCGCGATAGCGTCAGCAGGTGCAACCTGATTGGCCGATCGGACGCTATCGCGGGGCAAGCCCGCTCCCACCGACCTCTCCCACAGGGACCGGCGCACGCTTACCGCTGTTGTGGGAGCCTCCCATGTTGAACACCCTTCTACCCATCCTGCTGTTCACCGCCCTCGCCTTGGCGGTGCTCGGCGCCCTGCGCCGGGTGCGCATGTGGCGGCGCGGGCGGCCGAGCAAGGTTGACCTGCTTGGTGGCCTGCTGGCCATGCCACGGCGCTACCTGGTGGATCTGCACCATGTGGTCGAGCGCGACAAGTACATGTCCAAGACCCACGTGGCCACCGCTGGCGGCTTCGTGCTCTCGGCCGTGCTGGCGATCCTGGTGCATGGCTTTGGCCTGCACAGCAAGATCCTCGGTTACGCCTTGCTGGTGGCCACGGTGATCATGTTCAGTGGCGCCCTGTTTGTCTTCAAACGCCGGCTGGACCCGCCCTCCCGGCTGTCCAAGGGCCCGTGGATGCGCCTGCCCAAGAGCCTGCTGATGTTCGCGGCGAGCTTCTTCATTGCCACCTTGCCGGTGGCGGGGATCCTGCCTGAAGGCACGGGCGGCTGGGTACTGGTCGCACTGCTGGGTGTCGGCGTGCTGTGGGGCGTGTCCGAGCTGTTTTTCGGCATGACGTGGGGCGGGCCGATGAAGCACGCCTTCGCCGGCGCCCTGCACCTGGCCTGGCACCGCCGCGCCGAGCGCTTTGGCGGTGGCCGCTCCACGGGCCTCAAGCCGCTGGACCTGGAAGACCCGAATGCGCCGCTGGGCGTGGAAAAGCCGGTGGATTTCACCTGGAACCAGTTGCTCGGTTTCGACGCCTGCGTGCAGTGCGGCAAATGCGAGGCCATGTGCCCGGCGTTCGCCGCTGGCCAGCCGCTGAACCCGAAGAAACTGATCCAGGACATGGTCATCGGCCTGGCCGGTGGCACCGACGCGCGGTTCGCCGGCAGCCCGTACCCGGGCAAGCCGATCGGCGAGCATGGCGGCCACCCGCACCAGCCGATCGTCAACGGCCTGGTGGATGCCGAGACGCTGTGGTCGTGCACGACTTGCCGCGCCTGCGTCGAGGAATGCCCGATGATGATCGAGCACGTCGATGCCATCGTCGACATGCGCCGCCATCTGACCCTGGAAAAGGGCGCCACGCCGAACAAGGGCGCCGAGGTGCTGGACAACCTGATCGCCACCGACAACCCCGGCGGCTTCGCCCCCGGCGGGCGGATGAACTGGGCGGCCGACCTCAACCTGCAGCTGCTCTCAGAGGTGAAAACCACCGAGGTACTGTTCTGGGTGGGCGATGGCGCCTTCGACATGCGCAACCAGCGCACCCTGCGCGCCTTCGTCAAAGTGCTCAAGGCGTCCGGCGTCGACTTCGCCGTGCTCGGCCTGGAAGAGCGAGACAGCGGTGACGTGGCGCGCCGCCTGGGCGATGAAGCGACCTTCCAGCAGCTGGCCAAGCGCAATATCCAGACCCTGGCCAAATACCAGTTCCAGCGCATCGTCACCTGCGACCCACACAGTTTCCATGTACTCAAGAACGAATACGGCGCCCTTGGCGGCGAGTACCAGGTGCAGCACCACAGCACCTACATCGCCGAACTGATCGCCGCCGGCAAGCTCAACCTCGGCCAGCACAAGGGCGGTAGCGTGACCTATCACGATCCCTGCTACCTGGGCCGCTACAACGGCGAGTACCAAGCCCCGCGCGACGTGCTCAAGGCCCTCGGTATCGAGGTACGCGAAATGCAGCGCTCGGGCTTCCGTTCCCGCTGCTGTGGCGGAGGCGGCGGTGCGCCGATCACCGATATCCCCGGCAAGCAGCGTATCCCCGACATGCGCATGGACGATATCCGCGAAACCGAAGCGGAGCTGGTGGCCGTGGGCTGCCCGCAGTGCACGGCGATGCTCGAAGGCGTGGTCGAACCGCGCCCACAGATCAAGGACCTGGCCGAGCTGGTCGCCGATGTACTGATCGAAGATGAGGCCCCCGCCAGCGCAAAGTCGCCAGCGGCCAAACGTGAACCTGCGGAGGTGCACTGATGAGCGACATCATCCGCCGCGACCCACGCGCCGAGTGGATCGCCCGTAACCGCCTGCACCCGCTGCATGCGGCCATGCAGACGCAACAAACCAGCTGGATGGGCCCCAATGGGCTGATGCGCAAGAATCCCCATGCGATTGCTGCCGGCTTCATCGGCCCCAACGGCCTCAAGCGCATCGACCGCAGCGGCGCCCAGCAGGGCACCAGTGTCGGCGGCCGGCGCACAGCAGCTGCCGAAGTGCAGTTGCCGCTGCACAGCGTGGCTGCGCCTGCGTTCTATATCGCCGTGGTACCGGACATGGTCGGCGGTCGTCTCGGCAGCCACGACCGCGACCTGCTGGGCCTGGCCCACAGCCTCGCCGGTAACGACGGCGCAGTGCTGGCAATAGTGTTCGGCGAACACAAGGAAACCAACTTTTCCACAGCCGGTGTCGACCGCCTGCTGGTCATCGAGGGTGAGGCCTTCGAGGGTTATGCACCGGAACAGCTGGTCCAGGGCCTACGGGCTGTGGATAACCAGTTCACTCCACGCCACTGGTTGTTGCCTGACAGCCGAAGCGGTGGCGGCGAACTGGGCCGACGCTTTGGCGCGGCCCTGGGTGAACGCCCGGCGACGCGGGTGTGGCAGGTCAAGGATGGCCAGTGCATCGGCCGTGCTGGCGCAGGCCAGCAGGATATCCAGCGCGCCACGCCACGCTTGATCCTGGCCGCCGCCGAATGCGCCGAGCCGGTAAGCGAGACTCGCCATGAAGCCCTGCCGGTGGAGTTGTCCACAGGCGTGGCACGCAGCTTGTCGCGCATCGAAGACCTTGGCTCGGTGGCCGTGGACCCGGCCGCCATCGCCATGGCCGAGGCCGAGTTCATCGTCTCCGGCGGCAACGGTGTCAAGGACTGGGACCTATACCATCGGGCCACGGCGGCGCTTGGCGCTACAGAGGGTGCCTCGCGGGTGGCAGTGGACGATGGCTTCATGCCGCGCAACCGCCAGGTCGGCGCCACCGGCACCTGGGTCACGGCGCGGGTCTACGTGGCTGTGGGTATCTCCGGCGCCATCCAGCACCTGCAGGGCATCGGCGCCTGCGACAAGGTGGTGGCAATCAACATGGACCCGGGCTGCGACATGATCAAACGGGCTGACCTGTCGGTGATTGGCGACAGCTCGGCAATTCTCCAGGCTCTGATCGAGGCTGTGGACAACTTCCGCAGCGGCGGCCAGCGCGATGCAGCATAGGGGCACAAGCATGAGTACCAAAGTCATCAGCCTGGTTTCCATCGGTGCCCACCCCAGCTCCGGCCGCGCCCGACGCGCCGAGCAGGATGCCCGTGCCGTCGAACTGGGCTTGCAACTGGCTGGGGATAACTTGCAGGTGGTGCATGCTGGCGATCCTCGTGAAGAGGCGCTGCGTGCCTACTTGGGCATGGGGCTGGATCATCTGGATGTGCTGGAACAGCCTACTGGCGCCGATGTATTGGGTGTGCTTGGCGACTATCTACGCGATGCGGGTGCCCAACTGGTGCTGACCGGCAGCCAGGCGGAAACCGGCGAGGGCTCCGGCATGCTGCCGTTCCTGCTGGCCGAGAAACTGGGCTGGCCGCTGGTGGTGGGGTTGGCCGAGGTCGAGTCCATCGAAAACGGCACTGCCCAGGTGCTGCAGGCCTTACCTCGGGGGCAGCGGCGCCGTCTGAAGGTGCGCCTGCCGTTGCTGGCGACTGTGGACAACGCCGCACCCAAGCCACGGCAGTCAGCCTTTGGCCCGGCAAGGCGTGGGGTGCTGGCGGCAAGCACTGTGGAGGTCTTGGAAGACACTGTGCTGGCCGAAGATGCCCTGCAACCGGCCCGCCCACGGCCGAAGCGCCTCAAGGTGATCAAGGCCAAAAGTGGGGCAGACCGCATGAAGGCCGCCACGGCCAAGGCCAGTGGCGGGGGCGGCAAGGTGCTTAAGGACGTTTCTCCACAGGAAGGAGCCGAGGCCATTCTCAAGTTGCTGATGGAGGAGGGGGTGCTGCGCTGAAGTCGGTGCGGCACCAGGGATGATTGATTATGTGGTGGGAACAGGTCTGCTCGCAGTTCTGCTATGTGGATAAGTTCACTAGAGTCATTGGGACTTCAGCTCTTACCCACGAAATCTGTTTGCCAACATGTGGATAAATTGTTTGCGCTTCTCTACAGCCCTTGCACGGTATAGCCTCCAAGGAATTGAACAATATTTGTGCAATTAATGGGCGTCGGCTAATCCGATATTTCTACCATTTACGCACAGTTGCTGTTGGCAGGGCTGTGGATAACATGTTCAGGCATCACTCCAGCCCCCTGGACACAGGGCCTTCGAGCAATTGATCGAAAAACGTACAGTCGTGGGAGACGCCTCTGAGAGCCACGCAATGCATCGCGCCAAGCGCATGGATGCAAAGGCGCTGACAAGTCAGTTGAGGTTGTCAACAGGGGCGGTGGGTGGAGCTGTGGGTAAACTGGGGAGGTGTGCATTGATCCTTCCAATGATTCTGCCGGCTCGACCTATCACTTTTGACAGGTTCGCATTCCTCATGGCCTTGATAGATTCGTAGGAGCCAACATTTTAAGGGCCCCACGAATGACCGCACCGCTGCTCGCCGGTGACCGTGCGAGAACGCCTCTGGTTATATTTGAGTCGCTCGAGAACCTATCGACTACATACAACCCCTATGGCCATCGTCCGGCCTGCGCTGGGGCCTTGACCTCGGTAACGGGCTTTGTCGGCCAGCCGCGTGACCCTGCTCTAGGGTGGTACTTGCTTGGCAATGGGCATCGGGTTTACAACCCGGTCGTGCGGCGTTTCCATTCGCCTGACCGATTGAGCCCTTTCGCTGAAGGTGGTTTGAATAGCTATGCCTATTGCCAGGGCGATCCCATTAACAGGCATGACCGGGGTGGGCGCCGTAACATGCCTATCACTCCCTCCTCGACGCTGGCGACTACCACACAGGGTGGTTATGGATTCAGCAGTGCGATGAACGACTATGCAGGCGTCCTGCCCTTGGTGGCGGGTGTTGCGGTACTGCTTGCGAGCTGGTGGCTCAAAGAGCCCTTCTCCAGAACGTCCGTGGGGGGAGTTGTAAGCGGGATTGTGGGAGCGGGAATTTACGCTGCTGGACGAACCATGGAGCTTCAAGGCCACCCTTCCGGGGCTGATATAGCGACCGTTGGCGTTACTACGATGAATCTCGCAGGTACGGCAACCACATTCGATGGTCTCAGAAGCATGTGGCGGAACCAGCCTGGGGCACAGAGCGATGTGCAAAGCTTTTCAAGGGGGGGAAGCAGGCCACCCTCGAACGGCTCGAGCCCACCCACAACGCCCACTGATAGCAGCAGCTCAACATCTGGCACTAGACCGCATGGTAGCAGGCAAAATATTGCTGGGGGATTTGGGGGGCTGCTTCAAATAACGGTGCCAGGGTCGGGTAGTGGTTCTTCTACCTCCAGCAACAACCCCGTCGTTTCACCTAGTGACAATATGGTGAATGTTCGTGAACTGGAAAATTTAATCGAAACCATATAGATCTAACTGTCCGGTTCAACTTTGTTCATTTCTCTCATCATGGGGGTACCGGTTCGTGAGCAGCCGCCTACTGACTACCGATCGACTTGAAAGCCCACTTGTTACTTTGGGCTCTTCAAACAACGCCTATCGCACCTACTGTCCGTACGGCCACTTTCGAATGACTCCCGATGCTGCGGCATTGGGCTTCACCGGTCAGCGAATCGAGTCGAACCTGGGTGGCTATCTGCTGGGTAGCTACCGTGTCTACAGCCCGATCCTGATGCGTTTTCTCAGTGCGGACTCATGGAGCCCGTTCGGCGAGGGAGGAGCTAACGCATACGCCTACTGTGCCGGTGATCCCGTTAACCGACGTGATCCGTCTGGCCATGTCATCACTACCTTTGCTCAAGTCGGTCGTATTACGGGCCTGGTCAACAATGCCTTTTCGATTGGCTGGGTCGTGCTCGGCACACCACCGAAGGATAATTTAGGTGTCAATGTAAACCGTGCAATTCTGGGGGGGGCGGCGATTGGCTTGGCAGGTGCGGCGGCTACTTTAGCCGGTGCTCCGGGAGCTCCCGTCGTAGCGGCAGTGGGAACTGCGACCTCTCTCACAGGAAATGTGATCAGGGTAGGCCGGTCTATATTTGGTGAGGATGCGCAACCGGTTCAGCGAGTCACCGAAAACCTGAAGCTTTTGTTTAGAGGAGTGCCGAGAGCGGTACCAGACGCGGAGCTGGGAGGAGGTGATTCGACCGGAAGCATGATTCATCCACCGGTTGAGGGTACTGCTGGCAGCCCTTCTGCGATTTTCACTTACGAGAATGAAGGCGTTCGGCGCAGGAGAAACGCAGAGCGGCGGTCCTCAAGTTCGAGTTCAGGTTCTGGATATGTTGCTGGAGGGAGCTCGGCAAGCACTTCACGTGCTACAACGCCACTCTCTGATGATGTATTCGGTTTCCGGAGCGAAACGAATTGAGAACAGTTCGTTGACACAATCGAATGCTACGGGTTGGTTTAATCAATGGCTGCATTGCAGCCATTGATTAAACCAGGCGTATTGTCAATCGCTCACTGGGCTTGTACTTCTCTTAAGTAAGCCGCTGGCTCCGCCCCCAGATTGTTCAGCAATCGCTGGCTGTACCAATCAATGAAATTGACCACACCAAATTCATAGGTCTTGGAGTACGGACCAGGCTGGTAAGCGGTGGAATTGATGCCCCGCTGGTTCTCCTCCGCCAACCGCCGATCCTGGTCGTTGGTGGCATCCCACACCTTGCGCATCTCTTCAGGGTTGTAATCCACCCCCTCCACCGCATCCTTGTGCACCAGCCACTTGGTGGTGACCATGGTCTCCTGCGCACTGATCGGCCACACGGTGAACACGATCATGTGGTCGCCCATGCAGTGGTTCCACGAATGCGGCAGATGCAGGATGCGCATCGAGCCCAGATCCGGATTCTTGATGCGGCCCATCAGCTTTTTGCACGCCACCTTGCCGTCCATGGTCATCGACACGGTGCCCTTGAGCAGCGGCATGCGCACGATGCGATTACGCAGGCCATGACTCTTGTGCAGGTAGGGGATCTTCTCGGCGTCCCAGGCAGCGGCCGAGGCGGCCACGTGATCCTTGAATTCCTGGCTGGCGCGGGGGTCGTTGGTGTCGTCCCACTCCAGCAGCGTCTTCAACAGCTCCGGGTGCGAGCCGCTGCAGTGGTAGCACTCGCGGTTGTTCTCCAGCACCAGCTTCCAGTTGGCCTTTTCCATCAAGGTGGTCTGCACCGCCACCTTGGTGTTCTCCATGTCGTACGGTTCCATGTAGTGGTCGAGGGTGGCGAGGAACTCGTCGATGGCCGGCGGATTCTCTGCCAGGCTGATGAAGATGTAGCCTCCGGCCACCTTCACATTCACAGGCTTGAGCCCGTACTGGTTCATGTCGAAGTCGGCGCCCATCTCGGTGCCGGCGAACAGCAGGCGGCCATCGAGTTCGTAGGTCCACTGGTGATAGTGGCAGACCAGCTTGGCCACCTTGCCTTTGTCGCTGACGCACAGGCGCGAGCCGCGGTGGCGGCAGACGTTGTGGAAGGCATGCACCTTACCTTCGGCACCGCGTATCACGATGATCGGGTTCTTGCCGATCTGCAGGGTGATGTAGTTGCCCTTGGTCGGGATCTCGCAAACCATGCCGGCGATCAGCCACTCCTTGTGGAAGATCTCCTGCATGTCGATCTGGAACAGGCGCTCATCGCAGTAGAACGGTTGCGGCAGCGAGTAGGTGCGCTCGCGGGTCTGCAGCATCTCGGCGGTGGCCTTGCGTGCAGGTTCCAGTGGATCGCCCAGGCTCAGGGTTGCGGTGACGTCCATCGTGTGGTCCTCGTGGCCGCGTGCGGCCGGCTGAAGTGGCTAATCGTTGTTGTAGTGCCGCAAGGCTGTTCTTCGGGATAAACAGCGTGTTGTTTTGCCGAGGAGTGTGCGTCCGGGCAGGGAAAGGACCATATCCACGGGCGACATGGCCGCATCGAATTCCGACGCGCCAGCCCTTGTAGCGCGGGGCTGGTCGCGATAAGCACGCCGATGTCGCGGATGGGAATGTACGCAGGCGGCGCTATGCGCATTATCGGAGCCATAAGAAAGGCCGACAGTCGGCTGCTGGAGATGAACATGTCCGATACCTTCCTCAATCCGGTTACCACCCAGACCTGGGCCAATGGCCGCCACATCGTGCGCTGCGTCAAGGTCATCCAGGAAACCTGGGACGTGCGCACCTTCTGCTTCATGGCCGACCAGCCGATCATGTTCTTCTTCAAGCCCGGGCAGTTCGTCACCCTGGAGCTGGAGATCGAAGGCAAGCCGGTGATGCGTTCGTACACCATCTCCAGCTCGCCGTCAGTGCCTTACAGCTTCTCGATCACCGTCAAGCGCGTACCGGGCGGGCTGGTGTCGAACTTCCTTCACGACACCATGCACGAAGGCGCCGAGCTGCCGGTGCACGGGCCGGTGGGGCTGTTCAACGCCATCGACTTCCCGGCCGGCAAGACGCTGTACCTGTCCGGCGGCGTGGGCATCACCCCGGTGATGTCCATGGCGCGCTGGTTCTACGACACCAACGCCAATGTCGACATGGTCTTCGTGCACAGCGCCCGCTCGCCGAAAGACATCATCTACCACCGTGAGCTGGAGCAGATGGCCTCGCGCATCCCCAACTTCAGCCTGCATATCATTTGCGAGAAGCATGGGCTGGGCGAGCCGTGGGCGGGTTATCGCGGCTACTTGAACCAGCGGTTGATGGAGCTGATCGCCCCGGACTACCTCGAGCGCACCATATTCTGCTGCGGCCCCACGCCCTACATGAGCGCGGTCAAGCGCATGCTCGAAGCGGTCGGCTTCGACATGAAGAACTACCACGAGGAATCGTTCGGCGCGACGCCGCCTGAAGCCAAGGCCGACGCGGTGGAGCACGCCGAAGCGGCGGCCGATGCACCGGAAGTGGATGTGGCAGATCTGAATCTGGTGGAGTTCGTCGGCAGCGACAAGAGCATCCGCGTGGCCCCGGGCGAGACCGTGCATGCGGCGGCGGCCAAGGTCGGGCTGATGATCCCCAAGGCCTGCGGCATGGGTATCTGCGGCACCTGCAAGGTACTCAAGCTCGGCGGCGAGGTGGAGATGGAGCACAACGGCGGGATCACCGAGGAGGATGAGGCCGAGGGCTACATCCTGTCGTGCTGCAGCGTGCCGAAGGGGGATGTGCGGATCGAGTATTGATCCTCAATCGGAGGCGATCGCGGGGCAAGCCCGCTCCCACGCAGTGAGGCTGGTGGGAGCGGGCTTGCCCCGCGATGCGTTTGAGGATCAGGTGCGGAACCGCGCCACCAACCCGTTCAGATCTACTGCCAGACGGGATAGCTCGGCACTCGCCGCGCTGGTCTGGTGCGCCCCGGTGGCGCTCTGCACCGACAGGTCGTTGATGTTCACCAGGTTGCGGTCCACCTCGCGGGCCACCTGGGCCTGCTCCTCGGCGGCGCTGGCGATCACCAGGTTACGCTCGTTGATCTGCGCCACCGCGCCGGCGATGGTGTCCAGCGCCAGGCCCGCGCCACGGGCGATGTTCAGGGTCGATTCGGCGCGCTCGGTGCTGGTGCGCATCGAGTCCACCGCCTGCTCGGTACCACCCTGGATGCTGCCGATCATCCGCTCGATCTCGCTGGTGGACTGCTGGGTGCGGTGGGCCAGGGCGCGCACTTCGTCGGCAACCACGGCAAAACCACGGCCTGCCTCGCCGGCGCGGGCGGCCTCGATGGCGGCGTTGAGCGCCAGCAGGTTGGTCTGGTCGGCCAGGCCACGGATCACGTCGAGCACCTTGCCGATATCACGGGACTGCTCGGCGAGGTGTGCGATCAGCTTGGCGGTGGCCTGCACATCGCCGCTCATGCGCTCGATGGCGCCCACGGTCTCCAGTACCAGGTCGCGGCCATCGCCGGCCGAACGGCTGGCTTCGCTGGAGGCTTCCGAAGTGCTGACCGCGTTGCGTGCGACTTCTTCGACGGCACTGGTCATCTCGGTAACGGCGGTGGCGGCCTGCTCGATCTCGTTGTTCTGCTGCTGCAGGCCACGGGCGCTTTCGTCGGTCACGCTGTTCAGCTCTTCTGCGGCGGAGGCCAGCTGGGTGGCGGAGCCGGCGATCAGCTGCAGGGTGTCGCGCAGCTTGTCCTGCATCTTGGCCATGGCCTTGAGCAGGCGCGCGGCCTCATCGGTGCCGTCGGCGTGAATGCTGTGGGTCAGGTCGCCTTCGGCGATCTGCTCGGCGGCCTTGAGCGCCTCGTCGATGGGCTTGACGATGCTGCGGGTGAGGAGGAAGGCGAACAGCAAGGTCAGCACCGTGGCCGCCACCAGCAGGCTGATGACCAGGGCGAAGGCGCCGCTGTACTGCTCGGCCGCCTGGGCGTTGGTGGCGCTGGTCTGGTCGGTGTTGATGCGCACCAGCGCGTCCATGACTTTGTTGATCTGCTCGGAGTTGTCCAGCAGGTCGCGGTTGAGCAGGTCACGCAGGGCATCGAGGTCGCCGGCCTGGCTCAGGCTGCGCATGCGCGCCTCGAGCTGGCGGTACTGGTTGAGCAGCAGGCCGTACTGGTCGAAGGCGGCCTTCTCGTCGGCGGCGGTCACCAGCGGCTCGTAGGCGCGGCGCGCCTTGTCGATCTGCGCGTTGCGCTCGTCCAGCAGGCGCAGGGTGTCTTGCTGGGTGGCTGGCTCGCGGTTGAGCAGCAGGCGGTAGGAGAGGGTGCGCAGGCGCAGGTTCAGCGCGGTCAGCTCGTCGAGGGTCTTGATGCTGGGCACGCTGACTTCTTCGATGGTCACGCCGGCCTGGCGGATGTTGCCCATCTGGATCAGCGAGAAGATACCCAGGCCGAGCATCAGCACACCGATCACGGCGAACCCGAGCAACGCGCGGGGCGCGATATTCATATTGCGTAAGGACATGGAGGCGGTTTCCAAGGCAGAAGAGGTGCCGCGATCCATGCGACGGAAGAAGACCTGCCTGCCTATCGGTCGCGACCGACCAGTCTTTAGGCCGACTTGATAAAATTGTGAGGCAGCTAACTATTTTCCTGACCAGCGGTTGACCCAGGTCGGAACAAGGGCGGTGATCCTGGGTCAACCTGAACCCGGCAAACACCTTTTGAATCCGATATTTAATGGCGGGGGCGCAGGTTTTTCCTTATCGTGTGCGCCCTTTGCAACAACCGAGATAGACGCATGTTGGAAACTTCCCTGAATCAACTCGAGCAACTGGTCAGCGACCTGATGCACAAGAACGCACAGCTGGCCGAACAGAACACCAGCCTCAGCCAGGAACTGGCCCAGGCCAAGGAAGAGAACGACAGCCTGCAGTTGTCGCTCATGGAGCAGGAAGAGAAGCACGGCGCCACCGCCGCGCGCATCCAGGCCTTGGTCGAGCGCGCCAGCGCAGGTGTCGTGAACGCATGAGACTGCAAGCGCAGCCGGTCAACGTCGTGTCGATCCTGGGCAACGACTATTCGCTGAAGGCCCCCGAGGGCCAGGAAGAAACCCTGAACCAGGCCGTGCGCATGCTCAATGTCGCCCTGGCCGAGACCAAGCGCAGCTACCCGACCCTGATCGGCGACAAGCTGCTGGTGCTGGCCGCCCTGAACCTGTGCTCCAAGCAGATCGAACTGCAGCGCGAGCACGACCGCACCCTCGAGCGCACCCAGGCGCAGATCGACGCCACGGTCGATGCCATCAGCAAGGCCGTCTCCGACGTCTGACTGACGCCATCGTGCGGCTTCGTGGGAGCGGCGATGCGGCGATCCGACTTGCCCCGCGATGAAGGCGTCCAGCTTGTCGCAGATCACTGGAACAACTGGATACTTAAGTGTATACACTTCCCGAAAAACAATAATTATCGGGGAGTGGCACATGCGCATCTGGCGGCGGAGCATCCAATGGCAATTGATCGCGAGCATGGGCGCCGCCCTGTTGGCGAGTATCCTGGTGGTGGTGGCGATCTACACGGTGGCGCTCAACCGCCTTACCGAGCGCTACCTGGTGGATACGGCCTTGCCGGCCAGTATCGAGGCCATCCGCAACGATATCGAGCGCATGCTCGGCCGCCCGCTGGTGGCGGCCGCGGATATTGCCGGCAACACCCTCCTGCGTGACTGGCTGGCTGCCGGTGAAGACCCCGCCGCTTTGCCGGCGTTCATCGAGTACCTCGACGCCGCCAAGCAGCGCAACCACGCCTTTACCACCCTGTTCGCCTCCACGGTGAGCGGCAACTACTACAACGAAAAAGGCCTGGACCGCACCCTCAGCCGCGCCAACCCCAAGGACAACTGGTTCTACGGCTACATCGACAGCGGCGCCGAACGCATGCTGAACATCGACATCGATGGCTCCACGGGGGAGCTGGCGC
This sequence comes from Pseudomonas sp. TE6288, assembly GCF_054062095.1. Taxonomy (NCBI): domain Bacteria; kingdom Pseudomonadati; phylum Pseudomonadota; class Gammaproteobacteria; order Pseudomonadales; family Pseudomonadaceae; genus Pseudomonas; species Pseudomonas sp. TE6288. The sequence continues at coordinate 133,660 of NZ_JBSSEW010000008.1, read as the reverse complement.
TGTTCATCGACTATCGCGTGGAAAAGGCCGGCCAGCTGGTGGGCGTGGCAGGCATGGGCCTGCGCATGACCGAGCTGTCCAAGCTGATCCACGACTTCAGCTTCGGCGAGCACGGCAAGGTGTTCCTGGTGCGCAACGACGGGCTGATCCAGGTCCATCCCGACCAGCAGTTCAGCGGCAAGCGTCAACTTGCCGAGCAACTGGACGTCGAGTCGGCGAAGGCTGTGCTGGTGGGCGGCGAGGGCCTGCGCAGCAGCCGTTTGCAACGTGATGGCGAGGACTACCTGGCCTTGGGCTTGCCCTTGCGCGACCTGAACTGGACGCTGGTGGCCGAAGTGCCGGAAGCCGAGATCTACGCCCAGGCGCGCCAGGCCATCTGGCAGACCTGCCTGATTGGCGGCGGCGTGGCGCTGATCTCGTTGTTGCTGGTGGTGCTGCTGGCGCGCGGGTTGGTGCGGCCGATCCGCCAGGTCACCGCGGCGCTGGTGCAGATCGGCGGCGGCGCGGGCGACCTCAGCCATCGCCTGGACGATGCGCGCCAGGACGAACTGGGTGACCTGGCCCGGGGTTTCAACCGTTTCCTCGACAGCCAGCGCGGTCTGATCGGCGAGGTGCTGCGCACCACCGAACGTCTGCACCAGTCGGTGGAGCAGGTGACCCAGGTGGTGGACAACACCGCCGAGCGCTCGGGCCGCCAGCAGGAAATGACCGAGATGGTCGCCACCGCCGTGCACGAGATGGGCCTTACCGTGCAGGACATCGCCCAGAACGCCGGCTCCGCCGCCCACGCCTCGCAGTCGGCGCGGGACGAGGCCTTGCAGGCGCGGGAAGTGGTGCGCCGCTCCATCCACAACATCGAGGGCATGTCCGGGGAGATTGGCCGCGCTGCCGAGGCCGTGACCCAGCTGGCCGACGAGGTTGCCTCGATCGATGAAGTGCTGGCGGTGATCCGCAGCATCTCCGAGCAGACCAACCTGCTGGCGCTCAACGCCGCCATCGAGGCGGCGCGGGCCGGCGAGATGGGGCGAGGCTTCGCGGTTGTCGCCGATGAAGTGCGCACCTTGGCGCGGCGCACCCAGGTGTCCACCGACGAAGTGCAGCAGATGATCCAGCGCCTCAAGCACGGCGCCGGCACGGCGGTGGCGTCGATGCAGGCCGGGCAAACGGCCACCGGCAACGGTGTCGAGTCGAGCCAGCGCACCGGGACCTCGCTCGGCGCGATCACCGATCAGGTCGAGCGCATCAGCGGCATGAACGAGCAGGTGGCCACCGCCACCGAGGAACAGTCGGCGGTGACCGAGGAGATCAACCGGACGGTCCAGGGCATTTCCGACCTGGCGCGGCAGACAGCCGCCGAGGTGCAGGATTGCCGCGAGGAGTGCCAGGCGCTGCGTGGGCTGGCCGATGACCTGGCGCGGCAGATGGGTGGGTTCAGGCTGTAAAACAATCGCGGGGCAAGCCCGCTCCCACGAAAGTTGCGTGGGAGCGGGCTTGCCCCGCGATTACGGTCTGTCAGGCACCAACGATGGCGCGGATATCCGCCGCCAGTTCACGCACCCGCGCCTCTTCGGTATCCCACGAGCACATGAACCGCGCACCACCGCTACCGATGAAGGTATAGAAACGCCAGCCTTTGTTGCGCAGCGCCTCCAGCGCAGGTTCCGGCATCTGCAGGAACACCCCGTTGGCCTCAACCGGGAACATCAGCTCCACCCCCGGCAGGTCACTCACCAGCGATGCGAGCAACTGCGCGCAGTGGTTGGCGTGCTGGCCATGGCGCATCCACGCGCCGTCTTCGAGCAGCCCGACCCACGGTGCGGACAAGAAGCGCATCTTCGACGCCAGCTGCCCGGCCTGCTTGCAGCGGTAGTCGAAGTCTTCGGCCAGGTCGCGGTTGAAGAACAGGATCGCCTCGCCCACCGCCATGCCGTTCTTGGTGCCACCAAAACACAGCACATCCACGCCAGACTTCCAGGTCAGCTCGGCCGGCGAACAGCCGAGGAACGCGCAGGCATTGGTGAAGCGCGCGCCGTCCATGTGCAGGTTCAGGCCCAGTTCCTTGCAGGTGGCGCTGATCGCCTTGAGCTCGTCGGGGCGGTAGACGGTACCCACTTCGGTGGCTTGGGTAAGGGTCACCACCCGTGGTTTGGGGTAGTGGATGTCCTGGCGCTTGAGCGCCACTTCGCGGATTGACTCGGGGGTGAGCTTGCCGTTGACGCTAGGCGCGGTGAGCAGCTTGGAGCCGTTGGAGAAGAACTCCGGCGCGCCGCATTCGTCGGTCTCGACGTGGGCGGTCTCGGAACAGATCACGCTGTGGTAGCTCTGGCACAGCGAGGCCAGGGCCAGGGAGTTGGCGGCGGTGCCGTTGAAAGCGAAGAACACTTCGCAGTCGGTCTCGAACAACTTGCGGAAGTACTCCGAGGCGCGTTCGGTCCACTGGTCGTCGCCGTAGGCGCGTTCGTGACCCTGGTTGGCCTTTTCCATCGCGGCCCAGGCTTCGGGGCAGATGCCGGAATAGTTGTCGCTGGCGAATTGCTGGTTGTTATTGGTCATGACGCCTGTCCTTTTTACGACGCAGGCACGCACTCTAAACCATCGATTCGGCGGTTGCCTATACAGGCCAACGCTATCCCTGTGGGAGCCGGCTTGCCGGCGATAGCGTCCGCTCAACCAGCGATGGTTCTACGTCTGGCCCCATCGCCGGCAAGCCGGCTCCCACAGGGCTGTGTGGCGCTTGGGGTAGCAATGTCGTAAACGCGCCATTGCAAGGCGCGCGCAGGCATCTGTACCGCCGTGCCCGGTCATACCATCGCTGCAAAGGGTGGGAAAACCCTCACCAGACAAGAAACGATCGCTGCCGGGAGATACACGATGTTCAGCAAGCAAGACCAGATCCAGGGTTACGACGACGCACTGCTGGCGGCGATGAATGCCGAGGAGCAGCGCCAGGAAGATCACATCGAGCTGATCGCCTCGGAGAACTACACCAGCAAGCGCGTGATGCAGGCCCAGGGCAGCGGCCTGACCAACAAGTACGCCGAAGGCTACCCGGGCAAGCGCTACTACGGTGGCTGCGAGCATGTGGACAAAGTCGAGGCGCTGGCCATCGAGCGCGCCAAGCAGCTGTTCGGTGCCGATTACGCCAACGTCCAGCCGCACTCCGGCTCCTCGGCCAACGGCGCTGTGTACCTGGCCCTGCTGCAGGCTGGCGACACCATCCTGGGCATGAGCCTGGCCCACGGCGGCCACCTGACCCACGGCGCCAAGGTGTCGTCCTCGGGCAAGCTGTACAACGCCGTTCAATACGGGATCGACACCGCAACCGGCTTGATCGACTACGACGAAGTCGAGCGCCTGGCGGTGGAACACAAGCCGAAGATGATCGTCGCCGGCTTCTCGGCCTACTCCAAGACCCTGGACTTCCCGCGTTTCCGCCAGATCGCCGATAAAGTCGGCGCGCTGCTGTTCGTCGACATGGCCCACGTCGCCGGGCTGGTCGCCGCGGGGCTGTACCCGAACCCGATCCCGTTCGCCGACGTGGTCACCACTACCACCCACAAGACCCTGCGCGGGCCGCGTGGCGGCCTGATCCTGGCCAAGTCCAACGAAGAGATCGAGAAAAAGCTCAACGCCGCCGTGTTCCCCGGCGCCCAGGGCGGCCCGCTGATGCATGTGATCGCCGCCAAGGCGGTGTGCTTCAAGGAGGCGCTGGAGCCCGAATTCAAGGCCTACCAGAAACAAGTCATCGAAAACGCCCAGGCCATGGCCCAGGTATTCATCGAGCGCGGCTACGACGTGGTGTCCGGCGGTACCGACAACCACCTGTTCCTGGTCAGCCTGATCCGCCAGGGCCTGACCGGCAAGGACGCTGACGCAGCCCTCGGCCGCGCCCATATCACCGTCAACAAGAACGCCGTGCCCAACGACCCGCAGTCGCCGTTCGTCACCTCGGGCCTGCGCATCGGTACCCCGGCCGTCACCACCCGTGGCTTCAAGGTTGCCCAGTGCACTGCGCTGGCCGGCTGGATCTGCGATGTGCTCGACAACCTGGGCGACGCCGATGTCGAGGCCGATGTGGCCAAGAACGTCGCCGCGCTGTGCGCCGACTTCCCGGTCTACCGCTGAGTGGAGCAGAACACCATGCAACGTTATTCGGGCTTCGGCCTCTTCAAGCACTCCCTCAGCCACCACGAGAACTGGCAGCGCATGTGGCGCACGCCGACGCCGAAGAAGGTCTACGACGTGGTCATCGTCGGCGGTGGCGGCCATGGCCTGGCTACCGCCTACTACCTGGCCAAGGAGCACGGCATCACCAACGTCGCGGTGATCGAGAAGGGCTACCTGGGCGGCGGCAACACTGCCCGTAACACCACCATCGTGCGTTCCAACTACCTGTGGGATGAGTCGGCGCACTTGTACGAGCACGCCATGAAGCTGTGGGAAGGCCTTTCGCAGGACATCAACTACAACGTGATGTTCTCCCAGCGCGGCGTCTACAACCTGTGCCACACCCTGCAGGACATCCGCGACTCCGAGCGCCGGGTCAACGCCAACCGCCTCAACGGCGTCGACGGCGAGCTGATCCGCACCGAACAGGTGGCGGCCGAGATCCCCTATCTCGACTGCTCGAAGAACACCCGCTACCCGATCCTCGGTGCCACCGTGCAGCGCCGTGGCGGCGTGGCCCGCCACGATGCCGTGGCCTGGGGCTTCGCCCGTGCCGCCGACGCCCTGGGCGTGGACTTGATCCAGCAGACCGAGGTGATCGGCTTCCGTAAAGAAAACGGCGCGGTGATCGGGGTTGAAACGAACAAGGGCTTCATCGGCGCCAAGCGCGTCGGCGTGGTCACCGCAGGCAACTCCGGGCACATGGCCAAGCTCGCCGGCTTCCGCCTGCCGCTGGAGTCGCACCCGCTGCAGGCACTGGTATCGGAGCCGATCAAGCCGATCATCGACAGCGTGATCATGTCCAACGCCGTGCACGGCTACATCAGCCAGTCCGACAAGGGCGACCTGGTGATCGGCGCCGGTATCGACGGTTGGGTCGGCTACGGCCAGCGCGGTTCGTACCCGGTCATCGAGCACACCCTGCAGGCGATCGTCGAGATGTTCCCGATCCTCTCGCGCGTGCGCATGAATCGCCAGTGGGGCGGCATCGTCGACACCACCCCCGACGCCTGCCCGATCATCTCCAAGACCCCGGTGAAGAACATGTTCTTCAACTGCGGCTGGGGCACTGGCGGCTTCAAGGCCACCCCGGGCTCGGGCAACGTGTTTGCCGCCAGCCTGGCCAAGGGCGAGATGCACCAGCTGGCCGCGCCTTTCTCCATCGACCGTTTCTACAACGGCGCGCTGATCGACGAACACGGCGCCGCTGCCGTCGCCCACTGACCCCGGAGACAACCGTCATGTTGCACATCTTCTGTCCCCACTGCGGCGAGCTGCGCTCCGAGGAAGAATTCCACGCGTCCGGCCAGGCGCATATCGCCCGCCCGCTGGACCCGAACGCCTGCTCCGACGAGGAGTGGGGCACCTACATGTTCTTCCGCGACAACCCGCGTGGCATCCACCACGAGCTGTGGGACCACGTTGCCGGCTGCCGCCAGTACTTCAACGTCACCCGCGACACCGTGACCTACGAGATTCTGGAAACCTACAAGATCGGCGAGAAGCCTCAGGTCACCGCCGCCTCGAAACAGAGCAGCGCGCCAGCGACCGCCAAGGGCCAAGGGGAAAAAGTATGAGCCAGACCTATCGCCTCGCCAGCGGCGGCCGTATCGACCGCAGCAAGGTGCTGAATTTCACCTTCAACGGCAAGACCTATCAGGGCTATGCCGGCGACACCCTGGCCGCCGCGCTGCTGGCCAACGGCGTCGACATCGTCGGGCGCAGCTTCAAGTACTCGCGCCCCCGCGGGATCATCGCCGCCGGTACCGAAGAGCCGAATGCGATCCTGCAGATCGGCGCCAGCGAAGCTACCCAGATCCCCAACGTGCGCGCCACCCAGCAGGCCCTGTACGCAGGCCTGGTGGCCACCAGCACCAACGGCTGGCCGAACGTCAACAACGACATGATGGGCATCATCGGCAAGGTCGGCGGCAGCATGATGCCGCCCGGGTTCTACTACAAGACCTTCATGTACCCCAAGTCGTTCTGGATGACCTACGAGAAGTACATCCGCAAGGCGGCGGGCCTCGGCCGCGCGCCGCTGCAGAATGATCCGGACAGCTACGACTACATGAACCAGCACTGCGACGTGCTGATCGTCGGCGCCGGCCCTGCCGGCCTGGCCGCCGCGCTGGCTGCCGCCCGTAGTGGCGCACGGGTGATCCTGGCCGACGAGCAGGAAGAGTTCGGCGGCACCTTGCTCGACAGCCGCGAAACCCTCGATGGCAAACCAGCCTCCGATTGGGTCAATGCCGTTGTCGCCGAACTGGAGTCGCTGCCGGAAGTCACCCTGTTGCCACGCAGCACGGTCAATGGCTATCACGACCACAACTTCCTGACCATCCACGAGCGTCTTACCGACCACCTTGGTGACCGCGCCCCGATCGGCCAGGTGCGCCAGCGCGTGCACCGTGTACGTGCCAATCGTGTAGTGCTGGCTGCTGGCGCCCATGAGCGTCCATTGGTGTACGGCAACAACGACCTGCCGGGCAACATGCTGGCTGGCGCCGTATCCACCTACGTGCGCCGCTATGGCGTGGCCCCGGGCCGCAAGCTGGTGCTGTCGACCAACAACGACCACGCCTACCGTGCCGCGTTGGACTGGCACGATGCCGGCCTGCAAGTGGTCGCCATCGCCGACGCCCGCCACAACCCGCGTGGCTCGCTGGTCGAAGAGGCTCGCGCCAAAGGCATTCGCATCCTCACCTCCAGCGCCGTGATCGAGGCCAAGGGCAGCAAGCACGTCACCGGCGCCCGCGTGGCCGCCATCGATGTGCAGGCGCACAAGGTCACCAGCCCTGGTGAAACCCTCGACTGCGACCTGATCGCCACCTCCGGCGGCTACAGCCCGGTGGTGCACCTGGCCTCGCACCTGGGCGGTCGCCCGGTGTGGCGTGAAGACATCCTCGGCTTCGTGCCGGGCGATGCCCCGCAGAAACGCGTGTGCGTCGGTGGCGTGAACGGCGTCTATGCCCTTGGGGACGTGATCGCCGACGGTTTCGAAGGCGGTGTTCGCGCTGCCACCGAGGCCGGCTTCAAGGCCAGCGTCGGCACCCTGCCGAAAACCCTGGCACGCAAGGAAGAGGCCACCGTGGCCCTGTTCCAAGTGCCCCACGACAAAGGCACCGCCCGTGCGCCGAAGCAGTTCGTCGACCAACAGAACGACGTCACCGCCGCGGCCATCGAGCTGGCCACCCGCGAAGGCTTCGAGTCGGTCGAGCACGTCAAGCGCTACACCGCCCTGGGCTTTGGCACCGACCAGGGCAAGCTGGGCAACATCAACGGCCTGGCCATCGCCGCCCGCTCGCTCGGGATCGGCATCCCGGAAATGGGCACCACCATGTTCCGCCCCAACTACACGCCGGTGACCTTCGGCGCGGTAGCAGGCCGGCACTGCGGCCACCTGTTCGAGCCGGTGCGCTTCACCGCCCTGCATGCCTGGCACATCAAGAACGGCGCCGAGTTCGAGGACGTCGGCCAATGGAAGCGCCCGTGGTACTTCCCCAAGCCCGGCGAAGATATCCACACCGCGGTGGCCCGCGAGTGCAAGGCCGTGCGTGACAGCGTCGGCCTGCTGGACGCCTCGACCCTGGGCAAGATCGACATCCAGGGCCCTGACGCCCGCGAGTTCCTCAACCGCATCTACACCAACGCCTGGACCAAGCTCGACGTGGGCAAGGCCCGCTACGGCCTGATGTGCAAGGAAGACGGCATGGTCTTCGACGACGGCGTGACCGCCTGCGTCGGCGACAACCACTTCATCATGACCACCACCACCGGCGGCGCCGCTCGCGTGCTGCAGTGGCTGGAGCTGTACCACCAGACCGAATGGCCGGAAATGAAGGTGTTCTTCACCTCGGTCACCGACCACTGGGCGACCATGACCCTGTCCGGGCCCAACAGCCGCAAGCTGCTGGCCGACGTCAGCGACATCGACCTGGACAAGGACGGCTTCCCGTTCATGAGCTGGAAGGAAGGCCTGGTCGGCGGCGTGCCGGCGCGGGTGTTCCGCATCTCGTTCACCGGCGAGCTGTCGTACGAGATCAACGTGCAGGCCAACTACGCCATGGGCGTGTTGGAACAGATCGTCGAGGCGGGCAAAAAGTACAACCTGACCCCGTACGGCACCGAGACCATGCACGTGCTGCGCGCCGAGAAGGGCTTCATCATCGTCGGCCAGGACACCGACGGCTCGATGACCCCGGACGACCTCAACATGAGCTGGTGCGTGGGCCGCAACAAGGCCTTCTCGTGGATCGGCCTGCGCGGCATGAACCGTGAAGACACCACCCGCGACAATCGCAAGCAACTGGTGGGCCTCAAGCCCGTGGACCCGAACGTGTGGCTGCCGGAAGGCGCCCAGTTGGTGTTCGACCCCAAGCAGCCGATCCCGATGGACATGGTCGGCCACGTCACCTCCAGCTACGCGGCCAACTCTCTGGGCTATTCGTTCGCCATGGGCGTGGTCAAGGGCGGCCTCAAGCGCCTGGGCGAGCGGGTCTATTCGCCGCAGGCCGATGGCAGCGTGATCGAGGCCGAGATCGTGTCTTCGGTGTTCTTCGATCCGAAGGGTGAGCGGCAGAACGTTTGATTCCGGGCCCTGTGGGGCAGGCCAGGCCCTTCGCCGGCAAGCCGGCTCCCACAGGTTCGATGCAGCTCCTGAGGTCGATGCGGTCCCTGTGGGAGCTGGCTTGCCAGCGATGGGGCCAGCGCATCCATCCAGTTGCTGCATCGCTTCGACGAACACGAATTCAAGGCAGGTAAGAAATGAGCGCTATCAACGTCTTCCAGCAAAACCCAGGCCCTGACGCCAAGGCCCAGTCGCCACTGCACCACGCCGACCTGGCCAGCCTGGTCGGCAAGGGCCGCAAGAACGCAGGCGTGACCCTGCGCGAAAAGAAATTGCTCGGCCACCTGACCCTGCGTGGCGACGGCCATGACCAGGCCTTTGCCGGCGGCGTGCACAAGGCCCTGGGCCTGGAGCTGCCGGTGGCCCTGACCGTGGTCGCCAACAGCGAGATGTCGCTGCAGTGGGTGGGCCCGGACGAGTGGCTGCTGATCGTCCCCGGCGGCCAGGAGTTCGCCGTCGAGCAGAAGCTGCGCGACGCCCTCGACGGCCAGCACATCCAGGTGGTCAACGTCACCGGCGGGCAGACCCTGCTCGAGCTGCGCGGCCCCAACGTGCGCGACGTGCTGATGAAATCCACCAGCTACGATGTACACCCGAACAACTTCCCGGTCGGCAAGGCCGTTGGCACCGTGTTCGCCAAGTCGCAACTGGTGATCCGCCGTACCGCCGAGGACACCTGGGAGTTGGTGATTCGCCGCAGCTTCTCCGACTACTGGTGGCTGTGGCTGCAGGACGCATCGGCCGAATACGGCCTGGCCATCGAAGCCTAAGGAGCATTACCCATGAGTCGGGCACCGGACACCTGGATTCTCACTGCCGACTGCCCGAGCATGCTCGGCACGGTCGATGTGGTGACGCGTCATCTCTACGAGCAGCGCTGCTACGTCACCGAGCACCATTCCTTCGATGACCGGCTGTCGGGGCGGTTCTTCATCCGTGTGGAGTTCCGCGCCGCGGACGGCTTCGACGAGGAGGGCTTCCGCGCCGGCCTCGCCGAACGCAGCGAAGCCTTCGGCATGGCCTTTGAGCTGACCGCGCCGAACCACCGCCCCAAGGTGGTGATCATGGTGTCCAAGGCCGACCATTGCCTGAACGACCTGCTGTACCGCCAACGCATTGGCCAGTTGGCGATGGACGTGGTCGCGGTGGTGTCCAACCACCCCGACCTGGAGCCCCTGGCGCACTGGCACAAGATTCCGTACTACCACTTCGCCCTCGACCCCAACGACAAGCCGGCGCAGGAGCGCAAGGTGCTGCAGGTGATCGAGGAGAGCGGCGCCGAACTGGTCATTCTTGCCCGCTACATGCAAGTGCTGTCGCCGGAGCTGTGCCGCCGGCTGGATGGCTGGGCGATCAACATCCACCACTCGTTGCTGCCTGGCTTCAAGGGCGCCAAGCCGTATCACCAGGCCTATAACAAGGGCGTGAAAATGGTGGGTGCCACCGCGCACTACATCAACAACGACCTGGACGAAGGGCCGATCATCGCCCAGGGCGTGGAGGTGGTGGACCACAGCCACTACCCGGAAGACCTGATCGCCAAAGGGCGGGACATCGAGTGCCTGACCCTGGCGCGGGCGGTGGGGTATCACATCGAAAGAAGGGTGTTCCTCAACGCCAATCGCACCGTGGTTCTCTGATAGATCGCTGGGGCCGCTTTGCGGCCCTTTCGCTGGCAAGCCAGCTCCCACAGGTACAGTGCGCGCACCTCTGTGGGAGCTGGCTTGTCGTGGCGACGAACCGCAGCGAATGGGCTGCGCAGCGGCCCCAGCGATGTCCGCCGCAAACAGGCATCCCCCTGTCGCATCCAGTCACCGCCCCATCCCCCATCAAGCCCACAATCCCTTCATTCCAGTAACACAGGCCGCCCACGGAAAGGCGGCGCTTTCCACCACCGCTGCATAAATACAAATCAAGCGAGGTAAGAAGCATGTCTGGTAACCGTGGAGTGGTGTATCTCGGCGCGGGCAAGGTCGAGGTGCAGAAGATCGACTACCCCAAGATGCAGGACCCGCGCGGCAAGAAGATCGAGCATGGTGTCATCCTCAAGGTGGTCTCCACCAACATCTGCGGCTCCGACCAGCACATGGTCCGCGGCCGCACCACCGCCCAGGTCGGCCTGGTGCTGGGCCACGAAATCACCGGTGAAATCGTCGAGATGGGGCGTGACGTCGAGCGCCTGAAGATCGGCGACCTGGTGTCGGTGCCGTTCAATGTCGCCTGCGGCCGCTGCCGCTCGTGCAAAGAGATGCACACCGGTGTCTGCCTTACCGTCAACCCGGCCCGCGCCGGCGGCGCCTACGGCTACGTCGACATGGGCGACTGGACCGGCGGCCAGGCTGAATACGTGCTGGTGCCGTACGCCGACTTCAACCTGCTGAAACTGCCGGACCGCGACAAGGCGATGGAGAAGATTCGCGACCTGACCTGCCTGTCCGATATCCTCCCCACCGGCTACCACGGCGCTGTCACTGCTGGCGTTGGCCCGGGCAGCACGGTGTATGTCGCCGGAGCCGGCCCGGTCGGCCTGGCCGCCGCGGCGTCCGCCCGCCTGCTGGGCGCCGCCTGCGTGATCGTCGGCGACCTCAACCCGCTGCGCCTGGCCCACGCCAAATCCCAAGGTTTCGAGGTGGTCGACCTGTCCAAGGACACCCCGCTGCACGAGCAGATCGTCGATATCCTCGGCGAGCCGGAAGTGGACTGCGCCGTCGATGCCGTCGGCTTCGAAGCCCGTGGCCATGGCCATGAAGGCGCCAAACACGAAGCCCCGGCCACCGTGCTCAACTCGCTGATGCAAGTGACCCGCGTGGCCGGCAACATCGGCATTCCGGGCCTGTACGTGACCGAAGACCCGGGCGCGGTGGATGCCGCCGCCAAGATCGGCGCGCTGAGCATTCGCTTCGGCCTCGGCTGGGCCAAGTCCCACAGCTTCCACACCGGGCAGACCCCGACCATGAAGTACAACCGCCAGCTGATGCAGGCGATCATGTGGGACCGCATCAATATCGCCGAAGTGGTGGGGGTGCAGGTGATCAGCCTGGACCAGGCGCCGGAGGGGTATGGCGAGTTTGATGCAGGGGTGCCGAAGAAGTTTGTGATTGATCCGCATAAGACATTTAGTGCGGCGTAAGATGTTAACTACAGCGCCCCTTTTGGGGCGTTGTAGTTTTTTGAAAACGGCCAGTGACTTTGCGGGTTAGACCCTACGTAAGTCGATACTGCTATCTTGCATGGGGAAGAAGGTCCTGGGTTTGTAGTTGAAAGGTTCTGTCTCGCTAACTTCAAAGTTAGCGTCGGTAAGTGCTCCTCTGCGGTCTGTTTTAAGGATTTCTAGGTCGACCTTTCCTGTATTTAGATATTCGCTACGTAAGTCGAATACCGTCCCCTCATAGCCTTTTACCTTGCGGCCTGAAATGTTAGATAGTTCCTGGGCGAATATTTTTCCATTGGCATCTGGGGTGGCTGAGTCGCATATTGAGATATGAATTTTTTTGAATTTTTTTAAATTTATTTTATTGTCTGATAGGAAATTGGTGAATTGTGCTGCGCTCATTTTTTTGTCGTTGGCTCGTACTGCACCTGGAAGTCCGTGAGCTTTTATGAGCAGTGAATCACGTTGAAGCTTTCTGGGCTGCGAAAGAACAAGCACCCCCTGACTGTTTAAAAGCGGTAGCACCGGCTTGTGGCCTGATGGGTCGGTTTTGTTTATGGGGTCATTTAGTACATATGCGTACACATTAATCCCGCCGTCATCGAATGGACTAAAGCTGTCTGGTGAGTTGAAGCGCATCAGTGATGGGTTATACGACCGATAGCCATTTCCGAGCAGGTAGAGTCCTGAGCGCGCTCTGTGTTCAGCATTGAATCCCAATAGTGTGGGTTCACTGCTATTGAGCGGGCTGTGGCCAAAAGCTGAATAAGAAATGGTGTTTTGGGCTGAGTTTGAATGTCTGATTATAGATCCATTCTTGTCTGTGCCAAGTAACACCTTTACTGATGTAAGCATAGACTTTCTCGTCATGTTGCCTCCCCGAGATAGCCACCGTATTACGCCATGAGTGATTTTTGTCTAGTAAAGCTCACTGGTTCGGTATTAACTATGGGTTGTCGCGTCGGTCCCGAATGCGTTGAGCGCGTTCATTATGTTCGGCAAGCCTGTCAAGGCTATCTTCACGATGTTCAATAGTTTCTCGCCCTATTGCACGGCGGCGCCCATCTCGGCCACTAGGGAGGGAATCATCATTACCCCACAGACTTTTTGAATGTTGCATGTGGAGTTCGTATATACGGTGTTCTGCCGCTTCGAGTGAAACAGTCTTCATGTAAAATGTGCCTTCATGAATAGCATCGCGAATGTCGCTGTAGTTGTCACTCGTGATGTTTTCGAAAGCGGCTTTGTTTGATGCTTTGATGGCGACGCGCTGAGTTTTTTTTGCGAGTGTTTTTAAGTTGTTGGCTTCGGTGTCAGGTAGGTGCGTCGTAATTCCGTCGACTACGCTGTTATTTAGCAGCAGTGCGGGCCAACCGGACAACTTATCAATATGCCATGCAGTGTTTGTTTTGCCAGGGAGGCTGAGGTCGAGGGCGTGTCCGGACCTGTCTGTCATGTTAACAGGGTCACCTTGACAGTATGCGTAGCTATTCAGACCTCCGCGCTCAAATGGGGACCAGCTGTCGGGCGAGTTGAAACGCATTAATGCGGTTTTGTAACCGCGGTAACCATTGCCTAATAAGTAGATATCGTTTTTTTCACGGTGTACGCCGGTGAAACCCAGCAAGCGGGTCATGCCATTGAGAGGACCGAAGCCAAATGCGGTATAGTGGCAGGAGTGTTGCTCCTGCGGCTTATGCCGGTGCAATACAGATCCCTGCCTGTCTGTTGCCAAAAGCACTGTTTCTGAGCTTTTTTTGAATCCCTGTCTCACGGCACACCCCTGGCGTTCGCTCGATTTTGCATGACTCTGCGACGAAGGAGCGGTGCTAGCAACTGGCAAAAATGTCAGTTACGCAGATGAGTCCTACTTGCTCGCAGGACGTATCTCACTGACTGGATGGGGTTGAAGGAAATACCCTACGCAATCTGTCGATGCACGTCTGATTGTCCGGGGAAATCCTGCTCACTAGGCTCTCCCGGTCGCTGTCGGTTCAGCGATCGGGTGTGGAAACCCGACAATCACGACTCCTGCCGTCATGGCAGTTGTGCACGGGAGGCCGTATGGCCTACCGGGTTACTCGTGACCGGTTTTCCACCCCGTGTACAACTGCCACCCTACGTGTGGAAACGGACGGGAGCAGTTCAACCACACGAGTGACTGTTATGAAAAAGATCGTCCCCGACCCACCCGAAGACCTCCACGCCAAATTCCAACTCCCGCCCGGCCAATCCCTCTCCACCGCCATCCTCGAAGGCGCCGTGCCCATCGAGGAAGTGCTGATGAACGTCTGCCATTTCATGTTCATCGCCTATACCGACGGCTACCACGCCCAGGAACTGGCGACCGACGGCGATCTGAAGCAACTCCAGGCGTCCAGCCTGCAGCACCTGACCGTCGCCTGGGGGCAGGTCGATGCGCTGGTGGGGGCGTTGAAGCAGGTGCCTGCCTCGGGCTTCTATCAGCCGGGTTGAAATAGCTGGGGCCGCCGTGCGGCCCATCGCCGGCGAGCCGGCTCCCACAGGGACAGCGCAGGGCTCAGACTATTGCGCAATCCACTGTGGGAGCTGGCTTGCCAGCGATTGGGCCCTGGGATGAACACCGATGGCCGGCCCGGAACAAACCTCTGCCCCCCCAGTCCAACCCTCGTTTCCCGGCCATTCCGGCCGACGAGGTCCCTCCCGATGAAAGCATTCACCCTGGCAACCTTGATGACCCTGGCCGCAAGCCCGGTGTTCGCCTTCAACCTCAGCGACGCGGCCAATGCCGTCTCGGCCATGCAGAACCAGAACCCACAGGCACAGGGGCAAGCGCCAGCCGCCCAGGCCAACCTGCTCAATACGCTGGGCAGCGAGTTGAAAATCACCCCCGAGCAGGCCATCGGCGGCGCCGGGGCCATGTTGGGCCTGGCGCGCAACAACCTCAGCGGCGATGACTACGGGCAGTTGACCAAGGCTGTGCCGGGGCTCGACCTGTTGTCGGGCAACAATGCGCTGGGTGGGCTGAACGGGCTGGGGCAGTTGCTGGGCAATGACAAGAACAGCTCGGCCCTGAGCAATGCGCTGGGCGGTGAAGTCGAGAACCGCAATGACCTGGACAACGCCTTCAAGGCGCTGGGCATGGATACCGGGATGATCGGCCAGTTCGCGCCGTTGATCCTGCAGTACCTGGGGCAGCAGGGGATTGCCGGGTCGTTGCTGCAGAACCTGGGGAGTTTGTGGGGTAACCCAGCGGTAGCCACCCCGTCGGTTTGATCCAAGATTTTGCAGGAGCGGGACAAGCCCGCTCCTACAGGAAATGTGTGGGACTATGCGGTCTCGGAGAAATCCACCAACCGCACCGGCCGACGGAAACCGGCCGTCAGCACCGCGAGGTACGCCAGCCCCAGGGCAAACCAGCATAAGCCGATCACCAGCGTCAGCGCCGACAGGCTGGTCCACAGCCACAAGGTCAGGCTCAACCCCACCAGCGGTACCGCGCCGTAGCGCAACAGGCCCAGCGGCGTGCGCTGTCCGGCGTCATCCATCAGGTGCGTCTTCACCACCGCCAGGTTCACCGCCGAGAACGCCACCAGCGCGCCAAAGCTGATCAGCGAGGCGAGGGTGGTCAGGTCGATCACCAGTGCCAGCAGCGAGAACGCCGACACCAGCAGGGTGGCGAACACCGGCGTGCCGAAGCGCGGCGACAGGTAGCCGAAGCTGCGCTGCGGCAGCACGCGGTCGCGGCCCATGGTAAACAGGATGCGTGACACCGCCGCCTGCGAGGCCAGCGCCGAGCCCAGGCTGCCGGCAACAAAGGCAGCGGTGAAGAAGTTGGCGAGGAACTGCCCACCGGCCTTCATCATCACTTCGTTGGCCGCGGCATCGGTGTTGGCGAAGGTGCTGCCCGGCAGCACCAGCTGGCTGACATAGGCCAGCACGGTGAACAGCAGCCCGGCGCCGAGGGTGGTGAGGATGATCGCCCGCGGCACGTCGCGGCGGGCGTCCTTGCATTCCTCGGCCAGGGTCGACACGGCATCGAAGCCGAGGAACGACAGGCACAGCACCGCCGCCCCCGCCATCAGGGCACCGAAGCCCGGCGCGCTGCCATCACCGCGCAGCGGCGCCAGCAGGTCCACCGGCTGCCCGGCCAGGCCCTGCCAGGACAGGGCGACGAACACGCCGATGAAGACGATCTGCGCGCCGACGATCAGGTTGCTGGTCTTGGCCACCGAGTGGATGCCGACCACGTTGAGCACGGTCACCACGGCGATGGCCGCCAGCACGATGGCCCAGGCCGGGATGGCCGGGAACGCGATGTTGAGGAACAGCCCGATCAGCAGGTAATTGATCATCGGGATGAACAGGTAATCGAGCAGCAGCGACCAGCCCGCCAGGAAACCCACGTTGGGGCCGAAGGCCATGTTGGTGTAGGAGTACGCCGAGCCCGCGACCGGGAAGCGCTTGACCATGAAACTGTAGGAGGTGGCGGTGAACAGCATGGCCAGCAGGGTGACCAGGTAGGCACCGGCGGTGCGGCCACCAGTGAGTTCGGTGACGATGCCGTAGGTGGTGAAGATGGTCAGCGGGACCATGTACACCAGGCCGAAGAACACCAGGGCGGGCAGGCCCAGGACGCGGCGCAGTTGCGCGGGGGCGGAGCAGGGAGGGTTGGCCATCGATCGATCCTGGCTTTTTTTGTAGTTGTGGTTGATCGATTTTTATCCACTCAGGTGGGTGGTGACAAACAAAGAGTTCTTTATGTCGATTATAAATCTGGATTTTAATCGGGGTTTGGTGAGGTAGTTGTAGGCCCTATCGCGGGCAAGAGCGCGACAGGGCCATTGGTTTCAGCGCATCTCCGCGCGCAACAGCGCGATCCGCTGGTCCTTGTCCAGCCACAGCTGGTTGACCCAGGCCTGCACGGTCTGGCGGAACGCCGGGTCGTTCTCGTAATCGCCCTCGCACAGCGCCGGGTCCAGCTCGCGCACGCGGATGTCGATGATCACCCGGCTGATGCTGCCGTTGAGCAGGTCCCAGAACCCCGGCGCCTTGTCGCCCGGGTAGACGATGGTCACATCGAGCAGCGCATCCAGCTGTTCGCCCAGCGCCGCCAGCACGAAGGCAACGCCGCCGGCCTTGGGCTTGAGCAGGTGGCGGTAGGGCGATTGCTGCTCGGCGCGCTTGGCCTCAGTGAAGCGGGTGCCTTCGAGGTAGTTGACCACGGTCACCGGCTGGCGCTTGAACAGCTCGCAGGCGGCCTTGGTGATCTCCAGGTCCTTGCCCTTGAGTTCGGGGTGCTTGTCGAGGAAGGCCTTGCTGTAGCGCTTCATGAACGGGTAATCCAGCCCCCACCAGGCCAGGCCAAGCAGTGGTACCCAGATCAGCTCTTTCTTGAGGAAGAACTTGAAGAACGGCACGCGGCGGTTGAGGCTCTCGATCAGCGCCGGGATATCCACCCAGGTCTGGTGATTGCTCACGCACAGGTACGAGGTGTCCTGGCGCAGCGTGTCGACGCCGCGGATGTCCCATTGGGTGGGGATGCACAGGGCGAAGATGGCCTTGTCGATTTCCGACCAGGTTTCGGCGATCCACATCACCGCGGCCGACGCGTAGTCGCGGCCACGGCCCGGCAGCACCAGCTTGAGCAGGGCGAAGACCAGCAGCGGGCCGATCAGCACCAGGGTGTTGAGCAGCAGCAGGGTGAGGGTGAGGATGCCGGTCAGCAGGCGACGCATAAGGGGACTCTTGTTGTGTGAAGTGAACGGTTGGCAATGATAAGCAGGGTATGGCCCTTAGCCAAACGTCGTACGTCCATTAACTGGGACAAATGTTTCACATTATGTTGTTTAACCTGTGGCGACGAACCTATCCTGCCCGCACAGTCTAAGCACTGACCCCTCTCAAGGAAGCCTGCCCTGTGAAACCCTTGCTTGCCCTGCTGTCCCTTCTGGCGTTGCCGGTAATGGCCGCCGAACCGACGCTCTATGGCCGTTACGAGAACATCAAGCTGCCGGAGATCGGCCAGACCCTCAAAGCCAAGATGGATACCGGTGCCTGGACCGCTTCGCTGTCGGCCAAGGACATCGAGATGTTCACCCGTGATGGCAACGAGTGGGTGCGCTTCCGCCTGGCGACCGAGGGCGCCAGCGACAAGCTCTACGAGCATGAAGTGTCGCGTATCAGCAAGATCAAGAACCGCGCCGAGGAAGATGACGAGGAGGAGTCGCCAGCGCTCTCGCATCGCCCGGTGATCGACCTGGAAATGTGCCTGGGCGATGTGAAACGCACCGTGGAGGTCAACCTGGTCGACCGCAGCAATTTCCGCTATCCGCTGTTGATCGGCTCCAAGGCCCTGCGCAAGTTCAAGGCGGCGGTCGACCCGCGCGAGAAGTTCACGGCAGGCAATCCGGGCTGCTGATGCAGCAGCTGCAAGCATAGAGCGACAAGCTGCAAGAAACGGCGGATCGGTGTAAGTTGCCGCGATCCGCTTTCACTTGAAGCTTGCAGCTCGAGGCTCGCCGCTCAGATGCCCCACATCCTCATCGTCGAAGACGAATCCGCCATCGCCGACACCCTAATCTACGCCTTGCAGGCCGACGGCCACAGCACCGAGTGGGTGACCCTTGGCAGCGCCGCCGTCGAGCAGCAGCGCCTGCGCCCGGCAGACCTGGTGATCCTCGACATCGGCCTGCCCGATATCAGTGGCTTCGAGACCTGCCGCCAGTTGCGCCGCTTCAGCGAGGTGCCAGTGATGTTCCTCAGTGCCCGCGACGCCGAGATCGACCGCGTGCTGGGCCTGGAGATCGGCGCCGACGACTACGTGGTCAAGCCGTTTAGCCCCCGCGAGGTGGCGGCGCGGGTACGGGCGATCCTTAAGCGCATGGCGCCGAGGGTTGAAGTGGCCAGCGACAGCACGCCGTTCCAGCTCGATACCCTGGCGATGCGCATCAGCTACCGGGGTCAGGCGCTGGCGCTCACCCGCCACGAGTTCCGTTTGCTGCAAAGCCTGCTCGAGCAACCGCGCCGGGTGTTCAGCCGCGAGCAACTGCTCGATGGCTTGGGCGTGGCCTCGGACGTGGGCTACGAGCGCACCATCGACAGCCATATCAAGAGCCTGCGCGCCAAGCTGCGCCAGGTTGCGCCCGACGCCGAGGCGATCCAGACGCACCGCGGCCTGGGCTACAGCTACAGCCCGGAGCACGCCTGATGCGCCTGGGGATTCGCATCTTCCTGGTGTACTTCCTGTTCGTCGGCCTGGCGGGTTACTTCCTGCTCAACACGGTGCGCGAGCAGATCCGCCCGGTGGTGCGTCAGTCATCGGAAGAAACCCTGGTGGACACAGCCAACCTGCTGGCCGAGATCCTTCATGACGATGTGAAGAACGGCACCCTGACCCAGAGCCGCCTGTCGCAGGTACTGGCCTCCTATGGCGAGCGGCGCCCGAGCGCGCAGATCTGGGGGTTGGCGAAAAACCAGGTCAGCCACCGGATCTACGTGACCGATGCCAAGGGCGTCGTACTGCTCGACTCCAGCGGCCGGGACGTGGGCAAGGACTATTCGCGCTGGAATGACGTCTACCTGACCTTGCGTGGCCAGTACGGTGCACGCTCGACTCGCAGCGACCCGGATGACGAAAGCACCTCGGTGATGCATGTGGCGGCGCCGATCCTCGATGGCGGCCAGATCATTGGCGTGGTCACCGTGGCCAAGCCCAACAGCTCGCTGCAGCCGTACATCGACCGCTCCGAGCGGCGCCTGCTGATCCTCGGCCTCGGGCTGATCGTGCTCGGCCTGTTGGTGGGGGCGGCGCTGTCGTGGTGGCTGACTCGCTCGTTGCGCCGCCTCACTCATTACGCCCAGGCGGTCAGCGAGGGCCAGCGTGCCGCGCTGCCGCACTACAAGGGCGGCGAGCTGCTGCAACTGGCCACGGCGGTGGAGCGCATGCGCACCCAGCTCGAAGGCAAGGCCTACGTCGAACGCTACGTGCACACACTCACCCATGAGCTCAAGAGCCCGCTGGCGGCGATCCGTGGCGCCTCGGAGCTGCTCCAGGGCGACATGCCGCAAGAGCAGCGGGCGCGCTTTGCCGGCAACATCGAGCGCGAGAGCGACCGCTTGCAGCAGATGATCGAGCGGCTGCTCAACCTGGCCCGGGTCGAACAGATGCAGGCCCTGGAGGACGAGCAGCAGGTGGCGGTGGCGGCGCTGATCGATGAGCTGTTGCTGGCCCATGGCACGAGGATAGACGGTGCCGGGTTGCAGGTGCGCCAGCGCATTCCGGCGGGCCTCAGGCTGCTGTGCGATCCATTCCTGATGCGCCAGGCACTGGCCAACCTGCTGGACAATGCGCTGGACTTCACTCCGCAGCAAGGCGCGCTGGCCTTCGAGCTGGAGCGCGATGGCGAGCGTGTGGCATTGAGCCTGTTCAACCAGGGGCAGGCGATCCCCGACTATGCCCTGGACCGGGTCAGCGAGCGGTTCTATTCGCTGCCAAGGCCCGGGACCGGGCGCAAGAGCACCGGGCTGGGGCTGAACTTCGTGGCCGAGGTGATGCAGTTGCATGGCGGGGCGCTGGCGGTGGACAACGTCGAGGGTGGCGTGCGAGTGAGGTTGTGGCTGCCGGCGCGGCGCGTCAGTTGAGTTACCGGGGGCCGCTTTGCGGCCCTTTCGCCGGCGAGCCGGCTCCCACAGGGATTTGCGCATGGCATGCGCGCGGGTAGCAGCCTGAATCTCCACACAATCTCCACATTCCCTCCCCAAGGGCTCCACGCAGCGGGCAGACACTGCCCGCATCGCAAACGGAGCCCAACCCCATGAACAAGACCCTAGGTTTCAAGCTCGGCCTGATCGCCGTGCTGATCCTGCTGCTGCTGATTCCCCTGCTGATGATCGGCGGCTTGATCGACGAACGTCAGCAACTGCGCAACAACGTGCTCGGCGAGATCGCCGCGAGCTCCAGCTTTGACCAGCTGGTCAGCGGCCCGGTCGTGGTGGTGCCCTATCGCAAGTACGAGCGCCGCTGGATCGACAAGGACGGCAAGAGTGTCCAGGAAACCAGCACGGTCCATGGCCAGCTGTACTTCTTGCCGGAAACCTTCGAAATGGATGTGGGCGTTGATACCGAGCTGCGTGCCCGTGGCATCTATCAGGCGCGCTTGTTCCATGCCAAGAGCAGGATCAGCGGCCGCTTCAAGCTGCCCGAGCGCTGGGGGATCGAGAAGGACTACGACGACTACCGCTTCGACAAGCCGCGGCTGATGGTCGGCATCAGTGATATCCGCGGCATCGAGAACAGCCTTGAACTGAAGTTGGACGACCAGCGCCTGCCGTTCCAGCCCGGCAACGGTGTCGACTGGTTACCGGGCGGCGTGCATGTGGACCTGCCGCAGTTCAGCGAACCGCAGGCCCGGGAGTTCACCTATGCCTTCGATTTGGACTTGCTGGGCACCGGGCAACTGGCCGTGCTGCCGGTCGGGCGCAGCAGTACCGTGGACATGCGCGCCAACTGGCCGCACCCGAGCTTCATCGGCAACTTCCTGCCCAGCCGCCGCGCCATCGACGAGAAAGGCTTCAGCGCCCACTGGCAGACCACGTTCTTCGCCACCAACCTGGAAGAGGCGGTGCGCCTGTGCGCCACGGCGCAGAAGTGCGCTGACTTCACCGACCGGGCGTTCGGCGTGAGCTTCGTCGACCCGGTGGACCAGTACCTCAAGAGCGAGCGGGCGATCAAGTACGCGCTGCTGTTCATAGCCCTGACCTTCGCCGGCTTCTTCCTGTTCGAGGTGTTGAAGAACCTCAGCGTGCACCCGGTGCAGTACATCCTGGTGGGCGTGGCCCTGGCGTTCTTCTACCTGCTGCTGCTGTCGTTGTCGGAGCACCTGGGGTTCGGCCTGGCCTATGGGCTGTCGGCGTCGGGCTGTGTGCTGCTGATCGGCTTCTATCTGGTGCACGTGCTGCGCAGCCTTGGGCGGGGGGTGGGCTTTGCGGCGGGTTTGGCGGCGTTGTACGGCATGCTCTACGGGCTGCTCAGCGCCGAGGACTACGCATTGCTGATGGGCTCGTTGCTGTGCTTCGGCCTGCTGGGTGTGTTCATGGTGCTGACCCGCCGGCTGGATTGGTCGCGGGTGGGGAGGGGCGTATGAGGGAGGATAGAGAGATCGGGCGCTGGTTGGCGCAGAGGATTGGGCAGTTGTTTCCTGTGATACGGCGTTGATGCTGGGGCTGCTGTGCAGCCCAATCGCCGGCAAGCCGGCTCCCACAAGGATTGCGCTGAACTCTGTGGGAGCCGGCTTGTCGTGGCGACGAACCGCGGCGATTGCGGTGGATCAGGCTACAGGAGCTGTAGCCACCATCGACGGCCGCTTCGACACCTCGGTATACCACGCCGCCAGCCCTGGCTGCCTTTCACGCCAGCCGAACTCAGGCTGGCGCAGGTCCAGGTACCCCAGCGCACAGGCCACGCCAATCGCGGCCAAATCAAACCCCGAGGCCAGCTCCGCCAGGTGTTCCTGCTCCAGGTTGGCCAGGCTGCGACGGATCTTCTCGCCCTGGGCCTCGACCCAACCCGTCCACTGCTTGTCCGCCGGGCGCAGGAAGGTTTCATAGCGGGTAGCCACCGCAGCATCCATGATCGCATCGGCCTGGGAGACCAGGGTCAGCCGCCGCCAGCGCGCCGAACCCTCGCGGGGGATCAACGGCAGGCCTACATGCTGGCTGTCGAGGTACTCGCAGATAACCCGGCTGTCGTGCAGCACACTGCCATCGTCCAGGCGCAGGGCCGGAATCTTGCCGATCGGGTTTCCCCGGTTGAGCTGCTCGTCGCCGTTCACCGGGCTGATGTTCACGCCCTGCACGGTGACGCGCTCCAGCTGGCCGGTCTCGTGCAAGACGATCATCACCTTGCGTACGAAGGGCGACAACGGCGAATGGAACAGGATCATGGCTCAGTTGCCCTGCAGGCTGGGCGGCAGGCACACACCGGTGCCACCGATGCCGCAGTAGCCGTCCGGGTTCTTGGCCAGGTACTGCTGGTGATAGGCTTCGGCAAAGTACACGGTCGGCGCCTGGGCAATCTCGGTGGTGATCTCGCCGAAGCCTGCCTTGCTCAGCTCGGCCTGGTAGGCGGCCTGGCTGGCCTGGGCTTCCTCGAGCTGCTGCGGCGAGGTGCAGTAGATCGCCGAGCGGTACTGGGTGCCGACATCGTTGCCCTGGCGCATGCCTTGGGTCGGGTTGTGCAGCTCCCAGAACATCGCCAGCAGTTCGCGGTAGCTGACTTTGTTCTTGTCGAACACCACCAGCACCACTTCGGTGTGGCCGGTCAGGCCCGAGCAGACTTCTTCATAGGTCGGGTTGGGGGTGAAACCGCCGGCATAGCCGACCACGGTGCTGACCACGCCTTCGCGCTGCCAGAAGCGCCGTTCGGCGCCCCAGAAGCAACCCAGGCCGAAGATGGCGAAGTCGATGTCGCCTTCGAAGAACGGGCCGAGCAGCGGGGTGCCTTCGAACACGTAGTGGAACTCGGGCAGGGTCATCGGGGTTTCACGGCCAGGCAGGGCCTGTTCCGCGGTGGGCAGGACGTTTTTGTTCACCAGGATTTCCGAACGCAGGACCATGGCCGTTCCTCTGTGTTTTTTCAGTTGGACAGGTGTTGGCCCAATCGCCGGCAAGCCGGCTCCCACAGGGTCATACGTTCAACTGTGGGAGCCGGCTTGCCGGCGATGAGGCCTGGATGGCTTCTATAGTGCCCGAGGTTTGTGCCGCTGTCAGTCCACCGGCCCACGCGGATAGCGGCGCAGTTTTTCGCTCAGTTCTCGCCCCGGAATAGGGCGGTCGAACAGGTAGCCCTGGCCGACATCGCAGCGGTGGCGGCGAAGGAATGCCAGCTGCTCGGGCGTCTCGATGCCCTCGGCGACCACCTTGAGCTTGAGGTTGTGGGCCATGGCTACCACCGCCGAGGTGATCTCCATGTCGTCCTGGTTGTCGGGGATCTCGTTGATGAAGCTGCGGTCGATCTTGATGATGTCGATCGGGAACTTCTTCAGGTAGCTCAGCGACGAGTAACCGGTACCGAAGTCGTCCATGGCCAGGGTCAGGCCCAGGGCCTTGAGCTCGTCGAGCTGGCGGTGGGTGTCTTCGGTGGCTTCGAGCAGCAGGCCTTCGGTCAGCTCCAGTTCCAGCAGGTGCGGCGGCAGGGCTTCCTCTTTGAGGATGCCGGCTATCGAGCCTACCAGCTCCGGGTCTGAGAACTGCTTGGGCGACAGGTTGATGGCCACGTGCAGGTTGCCAAGACCTGCCTCGCGCAGCTGCTGGCTCATGCGGCAGGCCTGGCGCACCACCCACTTGCCGATGGGGATGATCAGGCCGGTTTCCTCGGCCACGCTGATGAACTGGTCGGGGCGGATCATGCCGCGCTCAGGGTGGTTCCAGCGCAGCAGCGCCTCCAGGCCCAGCAGCCGACCGCTGCGCAGGCACAGCTTGGGCTGGTAGAACACTTCCAGTTCGTTCTGGGTCAGGGCGCGACGCAGGTTGTTCTCGACGAACAGCTTGTAGCTGGCTTCGGCGTTGAGCACTTCGGTGAACACCTGGACCTGGTGCTTGCCGTTGGCCTTGGCCTTGTGCAGGGCCAGGCCTGCGTTTTTCATCAGCGTGGCCGGGTCGCTGCCGTGCACTGGCGCGCAGGCCAGGCCCACGGAGGCGGTGACGTTGATCAACTGGTTGTCGACGAACATCGGCTTGTCGAGGGTGCGCAGCAGCTGGTGGGCCACGCCCTGGCCGTCATCGAGACTGGTGTCGTCGAGCAGCACGGCGAACTCGTTGCTGGCGAAGCGCGCCAGGCTGCCGCCGTTGGCCAGGCTGTTGCGCAGGCGCCGGGCCAGGCTGATCAGCAACTTGTCGCCGGTCTGGTGGCCGAGGCTGTCGTTGATCCGCTTGAAGTTGTCGATGTCCACCAGCAGCAGGCAGATCGGGCTGTTGCTGTCGCGGGCGAAGCGCTCGTCGAGGTTGCGGATGAACGCCGGGCGGTTGCCCAGGTTGGTCAGGTTGTCGGTGTAGGCCAGGCGCTCGATGCGCTGCTGGGCCAGCTTGCTCTGGGTGACGTCTTCGTAGATGCCGATGTAGTGGGTCAGTTCGCGATTGTCGCCGTACACCTTGGAGATCGACAGTTGTCCCCAGTAGGGCTCGAGGTTCTTGCGCCGGCTCTTGAACTCGCCCTGCCAGCTGTTGCCCATGGCCAGGCTCGACGGCGAGTCGAACAGCAGTTCGCTGAGGTTTTCCAGCGCTGGCAGTTCGGCCAGGTGGTGGCCTTGGACTTCCTCGGTGCTGTACTGGGTGATCGCCGTGAAGCTGGGGTTGACGTACTCCACTACGCCGTCGCGGTTGACCAGCAGGAAGGCGCTGGCGCTTTGCTCCACGGCCCGCTGGAACAGGTGCAGGGCGCTGGCGGCGGTGCGTCGGTTGTGGTTGTTGATGACCTGGGCGAACTGGTCGGCCAGCTCGCCAGCAAAGGCGATCTCGTCCGACTGCCAGGCACGTGGCTGGCCGGTCTGCTCCAGGCACAGCACGCCGACTACCTGGCCATCGATGCGGATGCTGGCATCGAGCATGGCGTTGTCGCCGGTGCTGTACAGCGACTCGGCCATTTCGCGGGTACGCGGGTCGTGGCTGGCGTTGTGGGCGTCGATGGCGCGGCTGGCGTGCAGGGCCTCGAGGTAGTCGGGGAAGCGGCTGGCGTCGATCGCTTCGGGCATGCGGTGCTGCTGTTCGCGGCGGTACCAGGCGCTGATCGGCTCCAGGCGCTGGTCGTTCAGGTACCAGATGCTGGCGCAGTCGACCCGGTAGATCTCGCAGGCGCTGCGAGTGATTAGCTCGGCGGCTTCGAGCAGCGAGTTGCCGACGCTGTAGCGCTGTCGCGCCAGGCGCAGGATCAGGTCCTGCTGGGCGCGTACCCGGTCCAGGTGCTCGAGCTGCTCCTGCTGGGCGCGCTGGTTCAGCTGCAGGGCCAGCTGCAGGCGGTTGTTGCGCGATTCCAGGTCGTTGGCGTCGAGGTCGGGGGCGTCCTGCTGGTGGTCATCGAAGGCCGTCAGGTAGCCACGCAACAATTGGCGGTTGTGCTGCTTGTAGCTTTCGCCGACCTCCAGCAGGCGCAGTGGCGCAGGGCTGGCGTGCAGGGTGTAGCACACCCGGTAATAGCCGCGCTGGGCCAGTTGCAACTGGATCTCGTCGTGCAGCTTGTAGCGCGCCTCCGGCTCCATGAGGCTGGCATAGGGCGAGCCGATCAGGGCGCAGAGCTCGGCGGCGGGCAGGCCGAACTGGCGGTCGCAGGCCGGATCGAGGTAAAGCATCGCCCAACTGGCTTCGTTCAGCCGTTCGAAACGCAGCATGCCGAGCCGCGAGGGCACGGGGAGCTGCGTCACGACCTCGGCCGCCACACGGCTGGCGGCATCGGGTTGGCTTTTCATCGAAGACTCGCTTGAACTGGGGCGCGGCCTGAGGCACGGCGTATCGGGCAAGGTTGCATCATGTCCCGTGGGCTGGCAAGCGGCCATGCGGGATGCTGTGAACAGGTTGTCGGCTGGTGGGGGGGAATCTGAAGGTCAGGAGCTTGCAGCTTGCAGCTGATAAAAAAAGCCCCGCCAATTGGCGGGGTTGAGGTACGAGCGTGGCAGCTCGAAAACGGTGCTGCCCCTCGAGTGAGGGGCAGCGTGCAGCTATTACAGCAGCATGGTGCGGATATCGCCCAGCACGTCGCCCAGGCGCTTGGTGAAGCGCGCGGCGGCGGCGCCGTTGATCACACGGTGATCGTAGGACAGCGACAGCGGCAGCATCAGTTTCGGCTGGAAGGCCTTGCCATCCCAGACTGGCTGCATGGTCGCCTTGGACACACCGAGGATCGCCACTTCCGGCGCGTTGACGATCGGCGTGAAGCCGGTGCCGCCAATGTGACCGAGGCTGGAGATGGTGAAGCAGGCGCCTTGCATGTCGTCGGCCGAGAGCTTCTTGGTGCGGGCCTTCTCTGCCAGCGCGGCGGCTTCGGCAGCCAGTTGCAGCAGGCTCTTCTGGTCGACGTTCTTGATCACAGGGACCAGCAGGCCGTCCGGGGTGTCCACGGCGAAGCCGATGTGCACGTACTTCTTGCGGATGATCGCCTTGCCGCTTGGCGCCAGCGAGCTGTTGAAGTCTGGCAGTTCCTTGAGCAGGAAGGCGCAGGCCTTGAGCAGCAGTGGCAGCACGGTCAGCTTGACGCCAGCCTTCTCGGCCACGGCCTTCTGCGCGACGCGGAAGGCTTCCAGCTCGGTGATGTCGGCGGAGTCGAACTGGGTCACGTGCGGCACGTTCAGCCAGCTGCGGTGCAGGTTGGCGGCACCGACCTGCATCAGGCGGGTCAGGGCGACTTCTTCCACTTCACCGAACTTGCTGAAGTCGACGGTCGGGATCGGCGGGATGCCAGCACCACCAGTGGCGCCGGCAGCCGGGGCTTCCTTGGCCTTCTGCATCATCGCCTTGACGTAGACCTGCACGTCTTCCTTGAGGATACGGCCGTGCGGGCCAGTGGCCGCGACCGAGCCCAGGTCGACGCCGAATTCACGGGCCAGCTGGCGAACGGCAGGGCCGGCATGGACCTTGGCGTTGCTGCCGGCGGCCGGCGCGGTGGCGACCGGTGCAGGGGCGGCAGCCGGAGCAGCAGCGGCAGGCGCTGCGGCCGGAGCAGCCTCAGCCTTGGCCGGAGCGGCGGCGGCTGGTGCCGGAGCAGCAGCAGGAGCAGCGCCAGCGGCTTTGATCTTGAAGATCAGGTCGCCGGTGCCGACTTCGTCTTCCAGCTTGCACAGCACGGCTTCAATCACGCCAGCGGCAGGCGACGGGATCTCCATGGAGGCCTTGTCGGACTCCAGGGTGATCAGCGACTGGTCGGCTTCGACGGTGTCGCCAACCTTGACCAGCACTTCGATGATCTTGGCCTTGCCCGACGAGCCGATGTCCGGCACGTGGATGTCCTGCACGCTGGCGGCAGCCGGGGCTGCGGCCGGAGCAGGGGCGGCTTCGGCGGCAGGCGCTGGGGCAGCAGCCTGGGCAGGCGCGGCAGCGGGCTTCTGTTCAGAAGCAGGGGCCTCAGGAGCCGCGGCAGCGGCACCCTCGACTTCCAGGACCAGCAGCTCGTCGCCTTCTTTCAGGCGGTCGCCCAGCTTGACCTTCAGTTCCTTGACCACGCCGGCCTTGGGGGCCGGAATCTCCATGGAGGCCTTGTCGGACTCCAGGGTCAGCAGGCTCTGGTCGGCCTCGATACGGTCACCGACCTTGACGAACAGCTCGATGATTTCACCTTCACCGCTGCCGATGTCAGGTACGCGAATGAGTTCGCTCACTTAAAAATACTCCTCAGCAGTCCAGTGGGTTGCGCTTGTCCGGGTCGATGCCGAACTTGACGATGGCGTCAGCCACAACCTTGGGTTCGATCTCGCCACGGTCAGCCAGGGCTTCCAGGGCAGCCAGCACCACGAAGTGGCGGTCGACTTCGAAGAAGTGACGCAGCTTCTTGCGGCTGTCGCTGCGACCGTAACCGTCGGTACCCAGGACCTTGAACTCTTTGCTCGGCACCCACTGGCGAATCTGCTCGGCGAACAGCTTCATGTAGTCGGTGGAGGCGATGACCGGGCCCTTGCGACCGGCCAGGCACTCTTCGACGTAGGTCTGCTGAGGCTTCTGGCCAGGCTTGAGGCGGTTGGCGCGTTCCACGGCCAGGCCGTCGCGACGCAGTTCGTTGAAGCTGGTGACGCTCCACACGTCGGCGCCGACGTTGAACTCTTCACGCAGGATCTTCGCCGCTTCGCGGACTTCGCGCAGGATGGTGCCGGAGCCCATCAGCTGAACGTGGTGCGCGGCTTCGCGGGTGTCTTCTTCGAGCAGGTACATGCCCTTGATGATGCCTTCCTCGACACCGGCCGGCATGGCTGGCTGCTGGTAGGATTCGTTCATCACGGTGATGTAGTAGAAGATGTCCTGTTGCTCTTCGGTCATCTTCTTCATGCCGTCCTGGATGATCACCGCCAGCTCGTAGCCGTAGGTCGGATCGTAGGTGCGGCAGTTCGGGATGGTGCCCGCCATCATGTGGCTGTGACCGTCTTCGTGCTGCAGGCCTTCACCGTTGAGGGTGGTACGGCCGGCGGTACCGCCGATCAGGAAACCACGGGTGCGGCTGTCGCCAGCAGCCCAGGCCAGGTCGCCGATACGCTGGAAGCCGAACATCGAGTAGAAGATGTAGAACGGCAGCATCGGCTGGTTGTGGCAGCTGTACGAGGTACCGGCAGCGATGAACGACGACATGGCGCCGGCTTCGTTGATGCCTTCCTCGAGGATCTGGCCCTTCTTGTCTTCGCGGTAGAACATCACCTGGTCTTTGTCGACTGGCTCGTAGAGCTGGCCGACCGACGAGTAGATGCCCAGCTGGCGGAACATGCCTTCCATACCGAAGGTACGGGCTTCGTCCGGGATGATCGGGACGATGCGCTGGCCGATGTCCTTGTCCTTGACCAGCTGCGCCAGGATGCGCACGAAGGCCATGGTGGTGGAGATTTCGCGGTCGCCCGAGCCGTCGAGGATCGCTTTCAGCGTTTCCAGTGGCGGGGTCGGCACGCTGAAGCTCTTGGCGCGGCGCTGCGGCACGAAACCGCCCAGGGCAGCACGGCGTTCGGCCAGGTACTTGGCTTCGGCGGAACCTTCTTCGGGCTTGAAGAATGGCAGGTTCTCGAGGTCGGCATCCTTGACCGGGATGTCGAAGCGGTCACGGAAGTGACGCAGGCTGTCGACGTCGACCTTCTTGGTGTTGTGCGCGGTGTTCTTGGCTTCGCCGGCACCGGTACCGTAACCCTTGATGGTCTTGGCCAGGATGACGGTTGGCTGCTCTTTGTGGTTCACGGCCTGGTGGTAGGCCGCGTAGACCTTGTACGGGTCGTGGCCGCCACGGTTGAGCTTCCAGATCTCCTCGTCGGACAGGTCTTCGACCATGGCCTTGAGCTCTGGGGTGTTGAAGAAGTTCTCACGGACGTACGCGCCGTCCTTGGCCTTGTAGTTCTGGTACTCGCCGTCGATGACTTCGTCCATGCGGCGCTGCAGGGCACCGTTGGTGTCCTTGGCCAGCAGCGGGTCCCAGAAGCGGCCCCAGACGACTTTGTTGACGTTCCAGCCACCGCCACGGAACACGCCTTCGAGTTCCTGGATGATCTTGCCGTTGCCGCGAACCGGGCCGTCGAGGCGCTGCAGGTTGCAGTTGATGACGAAGATCAGGTTGTCCAGCTTCTCGCGGCCGGCCAGGGCGATTGCGCCCAGGGATTCCGGCTCGTCGCACTCGCCGTCGCCCATGAAGCACCAGACCTTCTGCTTGCCGGCCGGGATGAAGCCGCGGGCTTCCAGGTACTTCATGAAGCGCGCTTGGTAGATGGCCTGGATCGGGCCCAGACCCATCGAAACGGTCGGGAACTGCCAGAAGTCAGGCATCAGCCATGGGTGCGGGTACGAAGACAGGCCGTTGCCATCCACTTCCTGGCGGAAGTTGTTCATCTGCTCTTCGTTGATGCGGCCTTCCATGAAGGCGCGGGCGTAGACACCAGGGGATGCGTGGCCCTGGAAGAAGATCAGGTCGCCGCCGTGTTCGTCGGTCGGGGCCTGGAAGAAGTAGTTGAAGCCGATGTCATACAAGGTGGCGCTGGAGGCGAAGCTGGAGATGTGTCCGCCCAGGTCCGAGTCTTTCAGGTTGGTGCGCATGACCATGGCCAGGGCGTTCCAACGCACCATCGAGCGAATGCGGCGTTCCATGAACAGGTCGCCGGGCATGCGTGCTTCGTGGGTGACAGGGATGGTGTTGCGATACGGCGTGGTGATGGCATATGGCAGCTGGGAGCCACTGCGGGTGGCCAGCTCGCCCATACGGGTCATCAGGTAATGAGCGCGGTCTTCGCCTTCTTTGTCGAGGACCGACTCCAGGGCATCCAGCCATTCCTGGGTTTCGATTGGATCGAGGTCTTGCATGGCTTGCTCCAGGGCGGAAAGGCCACCAGAATCGATGGCCTGAGTTTGCGACTGGCCTTATGGGCAGACGTCGTGAATTCTTGGATTACCGGACAGTCATCCGGCGCGGTGTAGTTTTACTACAAATGCTTTCGCATTTCATGCTTTTGCACGTTGGGCGTAGTAGTAAAACTACACAAATGCGACGTTTGGTCGCATCCCGGGTTGTGAGGAAAAACGTTCATGTTGGTTGGCGGTGTGTCGCGAGCAGGTGAATCTTGATGGGTTTTGCCAATTTTTCGGCTTTATCAGCTATTTCCAACTTTTGTACGACAGTCCAACCGTGGTCCAACCCCCGTTTGACCTCCCCAACCGCTCTCTTTCACGCCGATCAAGGATAGACCATGCGCCTGCCTTTGCCGCTCGATCTGCCTGCCGCTCTCCAACCACTGGTCGCTCGCAACCAGCAATTTCTCCGCGATGCCTTGGCCGGTCATGCTGATCTGCACCTGGACAGCCTGGGCGCCGAGCATCGGCGCCAGTTCGACCAGGTTGCCGCCGCCAGCGACTTCGTCCTGGCGCAGGCCCAGCGCGATCCGGCGGTGCTGTTCGAGCTGCTGGCCAGTGGCGCGATGGACCGGGCATACACACCGGGCCAACTGCGTGCTCACATCCACGTCGTCGCCCAGGCTGCGCAAAGCGAGGACGAACTGGCGCGCAACCTGCGCCGCGAGCGCAATCGCCAGCAGTTGCGCATCATCTGGCGCGACCTGAGCCGCCAGGCAGCGTTGGCCGAGACCTGCCGCGACCTGTCCGACCTGGCCGACGCCAGCATCGACGAGGCCTATCAGTGGCTGTACCCGCGCCATTGCCAGCAGTTCGGCACACCCATCGGCAACCGCAGCGGCCAGCCTCAGCACCTGGTGGTGCTGGGCATGGGCAAGCTGGGCGCGGTGGAACTGAACCTGTCGTCGGACATCGACCTGATCTTTGCCTTCCCCGAGGGCGGTGAAACCGAGGGCGTGAAGCGCTCGCTGGACAACCAGGAGTTCTTCACCCGCCTCGGCCAGCGTCTGATCAAGGCGCTTGACCCGGTCACCGTCGATGGCTTCGTGTTCCGTGTCGACATGCGCCTGCGCCCGTACGGTTCGGCCGGCGCGCTGGTGCTCAGCTTCAATGCCCTGGAGCAGTACTACCAGGATCAGGGGCGCGACTGGGAACGCTACGCCATGATCAAGGCGCGGGTGGTGGCCGGCGACCAGGCGGCCGGCGCGCAGTTGCAGGAAATGCTGCGGCCTTTCGTCTATAGGCGCTACCTGGACTTCTCCGCGATCGAAGCGCTGCGCACCATGAAGCAGCTGATCCAGCAGGAGGTGCGCCGCAAGGGCATGGCCGACAATATCAAGCTGGGGGCCGGCGGCATCCGCGAAGTCGAGTTCATCGCCCAGGCATTCCAGCTGATCCATGGCGGCCGCGACCTGAGCCTGCAGCAGCGGCCGCTGCTGAAGGTGCTGACCACCTTGGAGGGCCAGGGCTACCTGCCGCCAGCGGTGGTCGCCGAGCTGCGCGACGGCTATGAGTTCCTGCGTTACACCGAGCACGCGATCCAGGCCATCGCCGACCGCCAGACCCAGATGCTCCCGGATGACCCGACCGACCGCGCGCGCATCGCCTACATGCTGGGCTTTGCCGACTGGGAGGGCTTCCATGCCCAACTGATGCACTGGCGTGGGCGGATCGACTGGCATTTCCGTCAGGTGATCGCCGATCCGGATGAGGATGAGGCCGAGGGCGAACTCGTAGTCGGTGGCGAATGGTCGCCCCTGTGGGAGCAGGCCCAGGATGAAGAAGCCGCCGGGCGCCAGTTGCAGGAAGCCGGTTTCCACCAGCCTGCCGAGGCGCTGCGCCGGCTCAACGCCTTGCGTGTCAGCCCGACGCTGCGCTCGATGCAGCGCATTGGTCGTGAACGCCTGGATGCCTTCATCCCGCGTCTGCTGGCCCAGGCGGTCGAGCACGACAACCCTGACCTGGTGCTGGAGCGGGTGCTGCCCCTGGTCGAGGCGGTCGCGCGCCGCTCGGCCTACCTGGTGCTGCTCACCGAAAATCCCGGCGCGCTGCGCCGTCTGCTGACCCTGTGCGCAGCCAGCCCGTGGATTGCCGAGCAGATTGCCCGTTACCCGCTGCTGCTTGACGAGCTGCTCAATGAAGGTCGGCTGTTCAGCCCGCCGCTGGCCCCGGAGCTGGCTGCCGAGCTGCGTGAGCGGCTCACCCGCATCCCCGAGGATGACCTTGAGCAGCAGATGGAGGCGCTGCGCCACTTCAAGCTGGCCCACAGCCTGCGCGTGGCCGCCTCGGAGATCAGCGGCAACCTGCCCCTGATGAAGGTCAGCGACTACCTGACCTGGCTGGCCGAGGCCATTCTCGACCAGGTGCTGGCCCTGGCCTGGCGCCAAACCGTGGCGCGCCATGGCCAGCCCAAGCGCAGCGACGGCAGCCTGTGCGACCCTGGCTTCATCATCGTCGGCTACGGCAAGGTCGGCGGCCTCGAGCTGGGCCACGGTTCGGACCTGGACCTGGTGTTCATCCACGATGGTGACCCCAACGCCGAGACCGACGGCGCCAAGCCGATCGACAGCGCGCAGTTCTATACCCGCCTGGGCCAGCGCATCATCCACCTGTTGACCACCCAGACCAACTCCGGCCAGCTCTACGACGTGGACATGCGCTTGCGCCCGTCCGGCGCCTCGGGGTTGCTGGTGAGCTCGTTGGGCGCCTTCGAGCGCTACCAGCAGAACGAGGCCTGGACCTGGGAACACCAGGCCCTGGTACGGGCCCGGGTGCTGGTCGGCTGCCCGCAGGTGGCGACGGCCTTCGAGGGCGTTAGGGCCAAGGTGCTCGGCCAGCCCCGCGACCTGGGCAAACTGCGCGCCGAAGTGAGCGAGATGCGCGCCAAGATGCGCGACAACCTGGGCACCAAGGCCACCGGCGCAGGCACTGCGGGCAATGCCTTCGATGCCGGCCAGCCCTTCGATATCAAGCAGGATGCCGGCGGTATCGTGGATATCGAATTTATGGTGCAATACGCCGCTTTGGCCTGGTCCCACGACCATCCGGCCATACTGCGCTGGACCGACAACATCCGCATCCTCGAAGAGCTCGAACAGGCCGGGTTGATGCCCGCCGCCGACGCCGTGCTGCTGCGCGAGCTGTACAAGGCGTTCCGCTCGGCCTCGCACCGCCAGGCCTTGCAGAAGCAGGCCGGGATGATCGACGCGGCGCAGTTCGCCGAGGAGCGCCGTGAGGTAAGGCGGATCTGGGGGCAGCTTGGGTTGACCTGAGCTTGCCGGGGCCGCGCTGCGGCGAAAAGGGCGCAATGCGCCCTCGGTGGTACACTGTCCGCCACATAGCCTGAATATAAAGAGGGGAGGCCAGGTTGTAGCGCAGCCTGCAGCCTCCCCGAATGTTTCTGGATAAAGCATGAGAATACTGATCATTGGCCCCAGCTGGGTCGGCGACATGGTGATGGCGCAGACCCTGTTCCAGAGCCTCAAACAGCAGCACCCCGACTGCGTGATC
Source organism: Pseudomonas sp. TE6288 (assembly GCF_054062095.1). Classification (NCBI taxonomy): domain Bacteria; kingdom Pseudomonadati; phylum Pseudomonadota; class Gammaproteobacteria; order Pseudomonadales; family Pseudomonadaceae; genus Pseudomonas; species Pseudomonas sp. TE6288. Next base: position 99,158 of record NZ_JBSSEW010000008.1, on the reverse strand, counting down.
GACGTGCTGGCACCCGAGTGGAGCCGGCCCATCCTCGAACGCATGCCCGAGGTGCGCCAGGCCTTGAGCTTCCCGCTCGGCCACGGCGCGCTGGAGCTGGCCACGCGGCGGCGCATCGGCAAGTCGCTGGCCGGCCAGTACGACCAGGCGATCCTGTTGCCCAACTCGCTCAAGTCGGCGCTGGTGCCGTATTTCGCCGGCATTCCCAAGCGCACCGGCTGGCGCGGCGAGATGCGCTACCTGCTGCTCAACGATGTGCGCAAGCTGGACAAGGCGCGCTATCCGCTGATGATCGAGCGCTTCATGGCCCTGGCCTACGCCCCCGGTACCGAACTGCCCAAGCCGTATCCGCGGCCGGCCCTGCAAATCGAGGCCGCCAGCCGCGAGGCCGCCCTGGCCAAGTTCGGCCTGGAGCTGGACCGCCCGGTCCTCGCCCTGTGCCCCGGCGCCGAGTTCGGCGAGGCCAAGCGCTGGCCGGCCGAGCATTACGCCGAGGTGGCCGAGGCGATGATCCGCCAGGGCTGGCAGGTGTGGTTGTTCGGTTCGAAGAACGACCATCCGGTGGGCGAGCAGATCCGTGATCGGCTGATCCCGGGCCTGCGCGAAGAATCTTGCAATTTGGCCGGCGAGACCTCGCTGGCCGAGGCCATCGACCTGATGTCCTGCGCCAGCGCCGTGGTGTCCAATGACTCCGGGCTGATGCACGTGGCCGCCGCCCTCAACCGTCCGCTGGTGGCGGTGTATGGTTCGACCTCGCCGGGCTTCACCCCGCCGCTGGCCGACCAGGTGGAGGTGGTGCGCACCGGTATCGAATGCAGCCCCTGCTTCGACCGCACGTGCCGCTTCGGCCACTACAACTGCCTGCGGCTGCTGGAGCCGGCGAAAGTGATCGCCGCCCTGCACAGCCTGGGTGGCTCCGACCTGATCGATACCGTGGCCGAGGTCGACTGAGTGCGGGTCCTGATCATCAAGACGTCGTCGCTGGGTGACGTCATCCATACCTTGCCAGCGCTTACCGACGCCGCCCACGCCATTCCCGGCATCCGTTTCGACTGGGTGGTGGAGGAAGGTTTCGCCGAGATCCCCAGCTGGCATCCGGCGGTCGACCAGGTGATCCCGGTGGCGATCCGCCGCTGGCGCAAGAATATCTGGCAGACGCTCATGAGCGGCGAATGGAAGGCTTTCAAACAGCGCCTGCGCGAGCACAAGTACGACCTGGTGATCGATGCCCAGGGCCTGGTCAAGTCGGCCTGGCTGACCCGTTACGTGAAAGCGCCGGTAGCCGGCCTGGACCGTTACTCGGCCCGTGAGGGCTGGGCCAGCCGCTTCTACGACCGGCGGCTGTCGGTCGCTGTCGGCCAGCATGCCGTTGAGCGCGTGCGGCAACTGTTCGCCCTGGCCCTGGCCTATGATCTGCCGGAAGGGCTGGGCAACTACGGCCTTGACCTCAATCGCCTGCAACTGCCACCCGCCGCGCCCTACGTGGTGTTCCTGCATGGCACAACCTGGGCCACCAAACACTGGCCCGAGGCTTACTGGCGCGAGCTGGCCGAGCGCATGGGCCGGCGCAAGCTGCAGGTGATGCTGCCATGGGGTAACCCTGCGGAAAAAGCCCGCGCCGAGCGTATCGCCCAGGGCTTGAACAATTGCCAGGTGCTGCCCAAATTGAACCTGGCGGGCGTGGCCCGTGTGCTGGCCGCCGCCAAGGCCTGCGTGGCGGTCGACACCGGCCTGGGCCACCTGGCCGCCGCCCTGGATGTGCCGACCATCTCCCTGTTCGGCCCCACCAACCCTGGTCTGACCGGTGCCTACGGACGCGCCCAGATCCACCAGGCGAGCGACTTCCCCTGCGCCCCGTGCCTGCAGAAGAAGTGCACCTACAAACCGAGCGCCGAGGACCTGCGCCGGTTCGATCTCAAACGCGAGTGGCCGCTGTGCTTCACTCGCCTGAATCCCGAGCATGTGGCGGGCCGCTTGAGCGCGCTGCTGCTGGCTGAGGATGTTCGTTGATGCAACTGGCTTTTGTGCTCTACAAGTATTTCCCCTTTGGCGGGCTGCAGCGTGACTTCATGCGCATCGCCCTCGAATGCCAGAAGCGTGGCCACCAGATCCGTGTGTACACGCTGATCTGGGAAGGTGACATTCCGCCGGGCTTCGAGGTGCTGGTGGCGCCGGTCAAGGCGCTGTTCAACCACCGCCGCAACGAGAAGCTCAGTGCGTGGATGGCGGCGGACCTGGCCAAGCGCCCGGTCGATCGCCTGATCGGCTTCAACAAGATGCCTGGTCTGGACGTCTACTACGCCGCTGACGGCTGCTTCGAAGACAAGGCCCAGACCCTGCGCGGCGGCCTCTACCGCCGCTGGGGCCGCTATCGCCACTTCGCCGAATACGAGCGGGCGGTGTTCGCCAAGGACGCACGTACCGAGATCCTGATGATCTCCGAGGTGCAGCAGCCGCTGTTCATCAAGCACTACGGCACTCCCGAGGCGCGTTTCCACCTGCTGCCGCCGGGCATTTCCCAGGACCGCCGGCGCCCGGCCGACGCCGAGGCCATCCGCGCCGCCTTCCGTCAGGAGTTCGGCCTGGCCGACGACGAGCTGCTGCTGGTGCAGATCGGCTCGGGCTTCAAGACCAAGGGCGTTGACCGCAGCCTCAAGGCCCTCGCGGCGCTGCCGTCGAGCCTGCGCAAACGCACGAAACTGATGGTCATCGGCCAGGACGACCCCAAGCTGTTCCAGGTGCAGAGTACTGCGCTCGGCCTGGGTGAACAGGTGCAGTTCCTCAAGGGGCGCAGCGATATCCCACGCTTCCTGCTCGGCGCCGATCTGCTGATCCACCCTGCCTACAACGAAAACACCGGTACCGTATTGCTCGAGGCGCTGGTCGCCGGCCTGCCGGTGCTGGTGTCGCAGGTGTGCGGCTACGCCCACTACATCGCCGAGGCCGACAGCGGCCTGGTGCTGGACGAGCCGTTCGAGCAGGACCAGCTCAACGCCTACTTGCAACGCATGCTCGAGGACGCCGCGGCCCGTGCATCCTGGTCGAGCAACGGCGTGGCATTCGCCGCCACCGCCGACCTGTACAGCATGCCGCAGCATGCCGCCGACGTGATCCTTGGGCAGGAGACCGCATGAAGCTGATACTGGCCGAACCGTTCAAGCGCCTGTGGGCCGGGCGTGACCCCTTCGATGCCGTCGAGGCCCTGCAGGGCGAGGTGTACCGCGAACTGGAAGGCCGTCGCACCCTGCGTACCGAGGTCGATGGCGCAGGCTTCTTCGTCAAGATCCACCGTGGCATCGGCTGGGGTGAAATCTTCAAGAACCTGTTCAGCGCCAAGCTGCCGGTGCTCGGCGCCGGCCAGGAGTGGCGTGCTATCCAGCGCTTGCATGAAGTCGGCGTGCCGACCATGACCGCGGTCGCCTACGGCGAGCGCGGCGGCAATCCGGCCACCCAGCATTCGTTCATCGTCACCGAGGAGCTGGCGCCGACGGTCAGCCTGGAAGACTTCAGCATCGACTGGGTTAGGCAGCCACCCGAGCCGCGCCTGAAGCGTGCGCTGATCGCCGAGGTGGCGAAGATGACCGGCGGCATGCACCGCGCCGGGGTCAACCACCGCGACTGCTACATCTGCCACTTCCTGCTGCACACCGATCGCCCGGTGACGGCGGACGACTTCCGGCTGTCGGTGATCGACCTGCACCGTGCCCAGACTCGGGCGACGGTCAGCCGCCGCTGGCGCGACAAGGACCTGGCGGCCCTGTATTTCTCGGCCCTGGACATCGGTCTGACCCGTCGCGACAAGCTGCGCTTTTTGCGCGGCTACTTCCAGCGCCCGTTGCGCCAGGTGCTCAAGGACGAGGCTGCACTGCTCGCCTGGCTGGAGCGCAAGGCGCAGAAGCTCTACGACCGCAAGCAACGTTACGGGGACGCACTCTGATGGCGAGCTGGAACCTGGCGCCTGAGTATGCGCACCTGGCGGCCGATTTCGGCAGTATCGACGCGGTGTTCGCCATCAAGGGCGAGCGTCTGACCCGCGACCCGTTGAGCGAGGTCATCCGCATCGAACGGGACGGGGTCAACTACTACGTCAAACGCTACACCGGAGCCGGCAAGCACATGCGCCGCTACCTGGGGCGCCCGCGAGTCAAGGCTGAGTGGCAGAACCTCAAGCAGTTCGCCAAATGGGGCATCCCCACCGCCGACGTGGTCGCCTGGGGCCTCGAGCGCCAGGGCCTGGCGTTTGGCCGTGGGGCGATGATCACTCGCGAACTGCCACGCACCGAGGACCTCTCGGCGTTGGCCGAGCGCAATGACCCGCGCCTGCGTGACGCGGCCTGGGTCGATCATGTCAGCCGTCAGCTGGCGCGGCACACCCGGGTAATGCACGATCACCATTTCGCCCACAACGATCTCAAGTGGCGCAACCTGCTGGTCGATGACCAGGGCACGCTGTTCTTCATCGATTGCCCGACGGGCGACTTCTGGCGTGGTTTCATGCTGCGCCACCGGTTGATCAAGGACCTGGCCTGCCTGGACAAGGTCGCCAAGTATCACCTGTCGGCGACCCAGCGCCTGCGCTTCTACCTGCAGTACCGGGGGCATGCGCGCCTGCATGCGCGCGACAAGAAGCGCATCCGTCAGGTGCTGAGCTTTTTCGAGGGAAGGGAATGACCGACTACCTGGCCAGTGCCGACCAGGCACTGCTGCAACGGCACGGACTGGGCGACTTCGAGGCGCTCTGGGCCCTGCAACTTGACGCCGTGGACGAACCCAACACCGGCCGCGGCGGCTGGAGCAGCGTGTTCCGCCTCGAGCTCGAGGGCAAGGGGTACTACCTCAAGCGCCAGAGCGACTACCTGACTCGCAGCCTGCACCGGCCGTTCGGCGAGCCTACCTTCGCCCGTGAGTTTCGCAACATCAGCCGTTACCAGAAGCTCGATATCCCGGCCTTGCAGGCGGTTTTCTATGGGGAGCGCAAACAGGCCGGCCAACACCGGGCGATCCTCATGACCCGGGCGCTGGACGAATGGACCGACCTTGAGCATTTGCTCGGCCATTGGCCGCAGACATCCGCGCCGCAATGCCAGGGCATCCTCCAGGCCTGTGGCCAGCTGGCGCGCACACTGCACGGCGCCGGGCAGATGCACGGTTGCTTCTACCCCAAGCACATTTTCCTGCGTGAGCGCCGCGAAGGCTGGCAGGCAAAGTTGATCGACCTGGAGAAGACCCGCCCGCTGCTGTTCGGCATGCGTGACCGGGTCAAGGACCTCGAGCCGCTGCTACGGCGTGCCCGGGCCTGGGGTGAGGGCGACGTGCGCGTGCTGCTGGCCGCCTACCTGGAGCAACCGGCGGACAGCGCCCTGGTTTCCACCTGGCTGCAACGCCTGACCCAACGCCGCCGTCACAAAGAGGCCCGCTGATGCGCCTGTCCGAACTGAAGGAGGCCGGGCGCAGCCCAAGCCTGCCCCTGACCATCACCCTCGCCGACGCCGCAGGCAGCGCCGACTTGCAGCTGCTCAGCCTGCTGCGCGTGCTGCCGGGCCAGCGCTATGTCGGCCCCGGCATCTGGCGTGGCACCAAGGTCCTGGCCAAGTTGCTGGTCGGCGGCAATGCCGCCCGCCACTTCCAGCGCGAACGCGATGGCGCCCGGCTGATGGCCGATCAGGGCCTGACCACGCCGCGCCTGCTGGTCGACGGCCTCAAGGAAGGCGAAGGTGGCTGGCTGCTGTTCGAATACCTTGATCACGCCGAAAGCCTGGGTGACGCCTGGGCCAAGGTGGAATCATTGCCGATGCTCGCCGACGAGCAGCACCTGGTGCTGGGCGAGGCGTTGACCGCCATCGCACACTTGCATGCCAAGGGCCTGTGGCAGGAGGACCTGCACCTGGACAACCTGCTGCGCCAGGACGGTCAGCTGTACCTGATCGACGGCGCCGGCATCAAGGCCGAAACGCCCGGCCAGCAGCTGTCGCGCCAGCGCGTGCTGGAAAACCTCGGGGTGTTCTTCGCCCAGTTGCCCAAGCGCCTGGAGCCGTACATCGAAGAGGCACTGGTGCATTACATCCTGGCCAACGCCGAGCATGCGTTGCCGCTTGAGGCGTTGCAGAAGCAGGTGGACAAGGTGCGCAACTGGCGCCTGAAGGACTACCTGGACAAGGCCGGGCGTGAATGCACGCTGTTCAGCGTTGCGCGCAACCTGTCGGGCCTGCGCGCCATCCGCCGCGGCGAGGTCGAGGCGCTGCTGCCGGTGCTCGAGCAGGCCGATGCGTTGATTGACCAGGGCCACCTGTACAAGACCGGTGGCGCGGCCAGCGTGGCGCGTATCGAGGTGGGTGGCCGCACGCTGGTGCTCAAGCGCTACAACATCAAGAACACCGCGCACTGGTTCAAGCGCTTCTGGCGCCCGAGCCGGGCCTGGCATTCGTGGATCGAAGGGCATCGCCTTGAGTTTCTCGACATTGCCACGCCACGGCCATTGGCGGTGCTGGAGCAGCGGGTGATGGGGCTGCGCAGCACGGCCTACCTGGTAACCGAGTACGCCGACGGGCCGGACCTGATCGAATGCTTCGCGCCCTATGTGGAAAGCGGCGAGGCGCCCGACGAGCAGGTCGAGGCCCTGGTGCGGGTGATGCAGCAGCTGATCCGCGAGCGCATCAGCCATGGCGACTTCAAAGGCCATAACCTGTTCTGGCAGGCCGGCCAGTGGTCGCTGATCGACCTCGACGCCATGTGTCAGCACGCCACTCAGCTCAGCTTCGCCCCGGCGTTTGCCCGTGACCGGGCGCGGTTGCTGCGCAACTGGCCGAGCGGCAGCGCCTTGCATCAGCGACTGGACCGGCTTTTGCCAAAACGGGTCGAGTAAGGCAGCTGGTTCGGGCTTTCATTGGGCGGGCGGTGGTTGGTCTGGCAGTGTCAGCCAGTCACTGCTGCGCCCTGCCTGGCGAACGCGTATCAGCCACTGGCCGTTTTCGTGACGCATCACCGCCCACGGCACCACCCCGGCGTTGTTGGCGACAGTAATCTGCAAGTGGTAATGATCCGGCAGCAGGTGGCGACGCACCGGCAACTGTCCGTTCTCGAGCGCCAGGTACAGCTGATCGTCAGCCTCAAAGAGCCCTTGTTCGATGTTCAGTGGCAGGCCGGCCACAGGCACCTGCAGGTAGCAGTCTTGCAGTAACTGCTTCAGGTCGGGCAGCCCGTCGTACCAAAGTACCGGTGAGTCTATGACCCACTGCCCGTCGGACTTGCGCTTGAGCGGTTGCTGCAGGTAGACGTCTGGCTGGTCAGGGTCGATCGCCCGCCAGCGGTAGCCGTCGAAGCTGACCTGGTAATAGCGGTTGTCGTTGTCCTTGACGAAGTACAGTGAGTGCCCGCCAAACGCCGAGCTTTGCTCGTATACACCTTCACCGTAGATGCCGTCTATGCGATAGCGCAGGCTGCTCCCTGGTTGTACCTGGAGGCGTGCGGGCAGTGGCAGTGGCGGTTGTTTGGGGATCCCGCGCAGGGATCGGCGTAGCACTCTGGAACCAAGAAAACTGGTACCCGCATCGTTGAGGTGGCTAAGCGCTTGATAGGCATGCCGCATCACTCCTTCGACATCCTCTTGCTTGAAGGCCTCGACGCCGTCCCAAATATCGATTGCCATGCGGCCGATCGACAGCACCAGCAGCGCACGGTTCGGCAGCAGGAGGCTGATGAAGTCCAGCAAGCGCCAGCTCAGCGCCATGACCGATGCCACGTTCACTTCCCTGGTCGTCATGCTGTCGGCATCGGCCTGAGCGATCAGCGCCCGGGCTTCGGCGATGTAGTAGACGAAGAAAAGGTCGTCCTTGATCTCGGGTGTCGTCAAATGTGTGCTCATGCGCCCCTTGTCCAGCAGCCGTTGCACCGTGGCGGCAGGCAACAATGGCAGGCGCTGGGCTACGTATGCTCTCAACGTGGGCTGTTGGCGCAACGTGCGAAGCAGTTCGCGGGTTGTTCGAAAACGACGCCAGGACCTGCGGTCCGGGGCATCCGGGGTGTACAGCACGCATGCCGGAGACTTGTAGGGGGTGCTGTTGAGCAGAAGCACGCCCTGCAGGGTATGGCCCATGATGTTTAGCTGCCGAACAGTGACCGGGTAGCCTGCGACTGGCGCACGCAAGGCATTGTGTGGTTGGTCCAACACTGCGCGCACCCAGTTGTAGCCGTGTTCGAAAGGGTCTTCGCCAAAGTGCCCGGCGTAGCGCGCCTTGACTGCTTCAGCGTGCATGCGTGCACGGTTGACCTTGCTGTGCGCGGTCAGGCGCCATTTGCCCACTCTGGAACTGACAAGTTGGGTGTGCAGGTACTTTGCGTAGCTGTCACCTACGTTCAGTTCCCGGACCATGTGCTTGACATACTACGGCGTGAGCCCGGCGGGCATGGCTTTGCCGTGGGCATGGCTCACCCGAGCAGTAAGCCAGTAGTCGGTATCGAACCACGGCAAGTTCTTGAGGGCGATCTCTTCGAGCGTGTTGATTTCTTCGACCATTTCCACCATCTCGTGGCCCACGCGTCGCATGCCGACATAGGTGACATAGGATGAGATGGCGAAGGGATGCATGATGGCGCCGGTGCGGCGGGCACGCACGACCCTGATCTTGATATCGCGAGGATCTGTGTCGTACCCCAGGTTATGGCTAAGGCGCTCGCGAAGGCGTGCGTTGGCCCAGGCCAGCAGGCTATTGCGTTGCTTGAAGTCGTTAAGGGTCAGCACTCCCGGGGCAGCAGCCTGCTCGGCGATTGCCACCAGCTCTTGCATGGCCTGCATCATATGGCTCAGGCCTTGCGCAGAGGTGTTGCGCAGCCAGTTCGGCAGGTTCTTCTCAAGTAATCGGGAGTAACGTGTCAGCAGGATGGGTTTGGCGCCGACTTCGTGCCAGAGTTGCATGGCTTTATGTATTCGGGTGTGCTGGTCGGGTGAGCCGTTGCTCCACAAGCCGGCGTCACTCAAGCGTTGGCGCTGGGCTTCTATCGCACTGTCGATCTGGGCCTCCAGCAGGCTATCGGTGTACCAGTCATAGCGCAGGCGCTGTGACCGACGAACGCGGTCCGCCTGTGGGTCAGGATACAGATGCAGCAGAGGCTTGCTCTGGAGTGGGTCCTCCAGGCGTTCGCAAAGTTCCTGGTGCAGTGCGGCAAGGGAGTCGAAGGCCTCTATGCCTTGTGAGAGGCTGCATAGCAAGGCCATGCCTGCGGCATCCTGAGGCGTGAGCATAGGGCCCTCGGCGGTGCCGGCAACGATGATCAGTGTGCCTGGCAGGTAGCTGCGCCAGTTGGGCCGTATGCCGTCGAGCAGCACGCGATAGACCTGTGGCCTGCTGGCCAGCGGCAGCTGCCTGCGCTGAGAGGGAAGCGGCTGTTCCAGGCACGCCCGCAGCTGCTCGGCTGACCCGTTGGCCAAGGTCTGGTCGCCCAGGCGCAATTCAACCTCGGCCAGCATCAGCGCCTTGCGCAGTGCCAGCAGCTTTTGTCTTGGGGTTTCGCCATGCTCATCGGCCGTTGTCCAGAAGCTGGCCAGTTGGCCGTGCAGCCAGGTGCGTGTATCGGGGTTGATGGGGTGCTGAGGGTCAAGGGTCGGGAGGCCGCCGAGCAGGTCGCTGATCTGTCGGTCGATCTGTTCCAGTTGTTCGAGGGGGCGCATGGGGCGGGTCCTGGGTTGAGGAAAACCCCCATGCTTGGCAATACCTGCGGTTGCGGGGTGGTAGCGGGCTAGCGCACCCGACGCCAGAGCAGCCCGCGCAAGCTCACCAGGGCCGGCAGACCCAGGCCGGCCCATGCCAGAATGTCCCAGCCACCGTCGCCGAGCAGTGCGGCGAACAGGCCCAGGAGCCCAAGTATGGCAATCAACGCTGGCCAGGCGAAGATGCGTACAGTGGCTTGCGACCTGTGGCTCATGCGCGCGACCCTCTGGGTTTGCGCTGCTTGCCCCACCACAGGTAGAGGCCGCTGCCGAGCACGATGATTGTCAGCACGTCCAGCAAAGCCCAGAGGATCTGCATCGGTCGCCCGCCGTAATCGCCGAAATGCAAAGGCTGCGACAGGCCCATCGCATCCATGTACCAGGGACGGTCGCCTACGGCCGTCACTGCAAGGGTGCGAGCATCGATCAGTACCGGCGTGAACAGGTGCGAACTCAGGTGTGTGGCACCGTTCATGAATACCGCGTAGTGGTGCTCGCTGGAAAAACGCGTGCCTGGAAAGGCGATGAAGTCCGGGCGCATGCCGGGTGCCGCCTGTTCGGCGATCGTCAACAGCTGGCTGGCCGGGGCGCGTTCGGTGAGCGGCGGGGCATCGCGGTAGGGCGCGACCATGGCCGCCAGGCTGTCGTTGCGCCAGGTCGCGATCACCAGGTCGGACAGGGCGCTGATCACACCGGTGACGCCGACCACCAGGGCCCAGGTCAGGGTGACCACGCCGATCAGGTTGTGCAGGTCGAGCCAGCGCAGGCGCCGGGATTTGTCGTGGCGCACTGTGGCGAACTCCAGGCGGCGCATGAACGGCGCGTACAGCACCGTGCCGGAGACGATCGCGACGACGAATAGCACGCCCATGAAGGCCAGCCACAACTTGCCGGGCAGCCCGGCGAACATGTCCACGTGCAGACGAAGCATCAGCATCATGAAACCACCATTGGCCGCCGGCATGGCCACGGCCTCGCCGGTGCGGGCATCGAGCATGAAGGTGTGCGATTGGTCGGGGTGGGTGCCGGCGGTGGCGGCCATGATCGCCACCACGCCGTTGGGTTCGTCCTCTTCGTAGCCGAAGTACTGCATGACTTCGCCAGGGCGGTGTTGCTCGGCCTTGAGCACCAGTTGCTGCAGGTCCAGGTGCGGGGTGCCGGCGGGCATCTCGCGCAGTTCGGGGGCATCGCCCAGCAGGTGTTCCAGCTCGTGGTGGAAGATCAGCGGCAGGCCGGTGAGGGCCAGCAGCAGCAGGAACAGCGTGCACACCAGGCTGCTCCAGGTGTGGATCGCTGACCAGCGGCGGATGGTTTGGCTTTTCATCACGGCTCCTTACGCATCGCGGGGCCAGCCCGCCCCCACTGACCGTGGGAGCGGGCTGGCCCCGCGATGGCTTCGGTCACTCAGAACTTGTAGGTGGCGCTGGCGACGACGCTGCGCTGGTCGCCGTAGTAGCAGTAGTAGCCGTCGCAGGTCGAGAGGTAGTCCTTGTTCAGCAGGTTGCTGGCGTTGACCGCCACCGAGGCCCCCTTGAGGCTGCTGTCCAGGCGGCCGAGGTCGTAGTGCACCGCAGCGTCGAACACAGTGTAGGCCTTGCTCTTGCCGAGCCAGGTGTTGGCTTCGTCGCCGTAGCGGTTGCCGGTGTAGCGTGCGCCAAGGCCAATGCCGAAGCCGTCAAGCACACCGGTATGCCAGGTGTAGTCGGCCCACAAGGATGCCTGCTGGTTGGGCATCTGTTGCAGGCGGTTGCCTTTGTACTGCCCTTTCTGGACTTCGGACTTGGCCAGGGTATAGGCGGCGATCACTTTCAGGTTGTCGGTGACGTCGGAGACGGCTTCCAGTTCCAGGCCGTGGACCTTGACCTCCCCGGTCTGGCTGGAGACCGGCACCCCACCCACGTTGTTGGTGACGGTCACGTTCTTCTGGGTGAGGTCATACACGGCCGCCGACAAAAGGGTGTTGGAGCCAGGTGGCTGGTACTTGATGCCGAGCTCCCATTGCTGGCCTTCGGTCGGCTTGAACGACTTCTCGACGTCCGCGTCCGAGCCGGTGCTTGGCTGGAACGACTCGGCATAGGACAGGTAGGGAACAAAGCCTGAATCGAACACGTAGCTCAGCGCCGCGTTACCGCTGAACTGCTTGTCGCGCTGGGTGTTGGTGGCATTACCCTTGTTGAGGAACGTGGTGCCGGTATGCACCCAGTCTTCACGCCCGCCCAGGGTCAGGCGCCATTTGTCGAGCGCCATCTGGTCCTGGATGTAGAGCCCGGTCTGCACGGTTTTCTGGTTGTAGTCCATATAGGCCGCGGAGCGGTCCGGGCGGGTGATTGGCAAACCGTACACCGGGTTGTTGACGTTGGTGGGCGGTACGTTGAAGCCATAGATGGAGAGAAAGTCGGATTCGGTGCGCTGGTGGTCCAGGCCGATCAGCACGGTATGGCTGATATGGCCTGTGCTGAAGTCGGCCTGGAAGTTGTTGTCGAGCGCGAACTGGCTGATGTCCTCATTGACGTTGGTGGACATGCGGCTGGCATTGCCCTCGTTGTCCACCGGGCCGCCGGGTTGGTAGTAGCTACCAACGGTGATCGTCTGGAACGACAACTCGCTCTTGGTGTAGCGCACGTTCTGGCGGAACTGCCAGACATCGTTGAAACGATGTTCGAAGGCATAGCCCAGCGCGTAGTAGGTGCGGTCGTAGTATTCGTAATCCGGATCACCCAGGTTCTTGTGGCGGGAGACTTTGCCGAACGGCATGTCGATCTTGGTGCCTTGGATCGGGTAGAACTGGCTGGTGGCGCCGGTATCGTCGCGGGTGAACTGGCTGAGGAAGGTCAGCGAGGTGTCGTCGTCGATGTTCCAGGTCAGGCTTGGGGCGATGTTGTAGCGCTTGTTGTCGATATGGTCGATCTGCGTGCCGCTGTCGCGCACCACGCCGCTGACGCCATAGAGGAACTGGCCCTGCTCATCAAGCTTGCCGGTGCTGGCGAAGCTGATCTGGCGGTGGTTGTCGCTACCGTACTGCAGCTGGATCTCGTGGCTGCTCTCGGCCTGGGGGCGGCGGCTGACCATGTCCAGCAGGCCGCCGGGCGGGGTCTGGCCATACACCGACGAGGCCGGGCCACGCAGCAGCGCAAGGCGGTCGAGGTTCCAGGTTTCGGCTTTCGGGTTGGCATACACGCCGCGGGGCAGAGGCAGGCCGTCGAGGAACTGGGTCGGCTCGAAGCCGCGCACGCGCATCCAGTCATAGCGGGTGTCGCTGCCGAAACTGGCCGAGACGATGCCTGGCATGTACTTCACCGCATCATCCAGGCTCTGCACGCCACGGTCGCTCATCTGCTGGCGGGTGGCGACGGAAATGGAGCGTGGGACTTCGACCAGCGCGGTGTCGGTCTTGGTGCCGGCGGCGGTGCGCTTGGCGGTGTAGCCCTCCACCGGGCCCCAGGCACTTTCAAAACTGCTGTTGGCGTCGATGTTGGTCTCCGGCAGCGCCAGGCTGCCTTCCGCCACCAGGCTGTAGCTGCCGGCACTGCTTTGCTGCAACTGCAGGCCGGTACCACGCAGGGCCGCCTGTAGCGCGCCAATACCGTTGTACTGGCCGCTGACCGGCGCCGAATTACGCCCACTGACCAGCGCCGGATCCAGCGCCAGGGCGATACCGGCCTGGCTGGCGATCTGGTTCAAAGTGCTGGCCAGCGGTGCGCTGGGCAGGTTGTAGGCCCGCATGGCGGACTGTTCGGCGGCGAACAGGGCGGTGCTGGCCAACGGGGTGGCCAGGCTGATGGCCAGGGCCATCAGGCTGGGGCGAAGCAAAGCATCAACGGCACGGGACATTCAGCGGCTCCTCGACGAAATAGTGCTGACTGCTTCCTTGCCGAGCGAGAGTGGGAAAGTGACAGGGGGGTGTGAAAAAAAATACGACTGATTTGCAAAAACCTTTGGGAGGCGGCAAGCCGGCTCCCAAAGGGCGGTCTGGCTGGGGCTATTTGGCGGTAACGGTGACCCACCACGGCGTATGCCGCTCGATCTTCACCGGCAGCACCGGTTGCAGCGAGGCCAGGGCCAGGTCGGTGTCGGTCAGCGGGAAACTGCCGCTCACGCGCAGCTCGGCCACTGCGTCGCTGACACCCAGATGGCCGCTGCGGTACTGGCCGAGGGTGGCCACCAGGTCGGCCAGGCGCACGTTGTCCACCACCAGCATGCCGCGGGTCCAGGCGTCGCTGCCGACCGCCACGGGGGTGACACTGCCCAGGCCGTCGGCGCTCATCAGCACTTGCTGGCCTTCGCGCAGCACCTGCTCGTCGCCGCTGTGCTGGGGTTTGGCAGCTACCGATGCCTGTAGCACCTCCAGGCGTGTGCCGGCCTCCTCGCGCTTGACCAGGAAGCGGGTACCCAGTGGGCGCAGACGGCCCTCCTCGGTGCGCACCAGCAATGGGCGGCTGTCCTTGTGGCCGGTTTCCACCGAGATCTCGCCCTGGTGCAGGACGATCAGCCGTTGTTCGCCCTGGAAGTCGATGTCCACTGCGGTCTGGCTGTTGAGGCTGAGCAGGGTGCCGTCTTCCAGGCGCAGGGTGCGCAGCTCGCCGGTACTGGTGCGTTGGTCGGCCAGCCAGTAGGTGGGCGACAGTGACGGTGCGCCGGCCCAGGCCAGCAGGCCGCCGAGCAGCAGCATGCCGGCAAGGCCGCCCAGACGCTGGCGCAACCCGGCCCGGGATTGCAATAGAGTGTGGCGTACCGGCCCGGCGGCAGTGTTGACGCGCTGGTCGAGCATGCCCAGTTGCAGCCAGGCGCGGGCGTGCTCCTCGTGGGCGGCGTGCCAGCGCGTAAACTCGCTGCGTTCGTCCGGGGTACCGCTACCTTCGTCGAGGCACAGCTTCCAGGCGATGGCCGCTTCCAGCACCTTGCTGGACACCGGGGCATGCTTCATGTCGGCTCCCCATAAAGGGCGACATAGCACTGGCGCAGGCCTTGGGCGATGTACTGGCGCACGCGCGAGACCGACACCCCGAGGCGCTCGGCGATCTCGGCGTGCCCCAGGCCATCCAGGCGGTTGTACAGGAAGGCTGCCCGGGCCTTGCTCGAGAGCTTGCCCAGCAAGCGGTCGATGGCCTTGAGGTCTTCGAGGATCAGGTGTTGCTGTTCCGGTGACGGGTGCTCGACTTCGGGCAGCAGCGCCAGTTCCGCGAGGTAGGCCTGCTCGAGGGCGGCGCGGCGGAAGTGGTCGAACAACAGGCCCTTGGCCACGGCGACCAGAAAGGCGCGGGGTTCGCGGGGGGCGTCCAAACGCTCGCGGCCGAGCAGGCGCACGAAGGTGTCCTGGCTCAGGTCCTCGGCACGCTGGCGGCAGGCGGTGCTGCGCTGCAGCCAGGCCAGCAGCCAGGTGCGATGGTCGCGGTACAGCGCGCCGACCAGTTCGGCATGTGGACTGTGCGCAGACGTCAAGAAGCGCTCCCCGGGAAAGAATGCGTTAACTAACGATAATTATTCGCGATTGTGGCAGAGGCAGGGGGGAGGGCGCAATTGACGCTTATCGGATTGCCAGCATGGCGGGGAAAGCGCAAAAAAAATCAGAGACCGTGGTGCTGCGTCTTGCGTCGTCGCCACTGGCGCACCCGCTGCTCCAGCTGCAGCGGGCTGTCCAGTTGCTGGCGGCGCGCTTGGCTGAAGAGGATCAACGCAAGTTCCGCGGTCACCTGGGCATCGGCGCTGGCATGGTGGCGGGCCTGGACCTCGAGGCCGAAACGGGCGATCCAGTCGTCCAGCCCGGCCTCGCGCAGCACTGTGTCGGGGTTGAGCATCGGCGCCAGCTCCGCCACGTCGAGAAACGGATGCTGCAGGCGCAGGCCCAGGCTGTCCTTCAACGCCCGGGCCAGCATGCGCTGGTCGAAAGGGGCATGGAACGCCAGTATCGGACTGTCGCCGATGAACGTCATCAGGTCGAGCAGTGCTTCGGCCGGTTCGCAGCCGGCGGCCAGGGCGCTGGGGCCCAGGCCGTGGATCAGCACGCTGGCGTTGGTTTTCTGTTCGGGGCGGCGCAGGGTCCGCTCGAACGGCCGACCGAGGTCGATGGCACCGTCCTCGATGGCCACCGCGCCGATCGACAGCACCTGGTCGCGATTGAGATTCAGGCCGCTGGTCTCCAGGTCCAGCACCACCCAGCGCTGTTCGCGCAGGGAGCACACGCCCAGGGGCGCAGGGCTGGGCAGCGCGGCCAGGCGCCGCTGCAGCGCCGCATCGAGTTCGGGGGCTGTGGGGCGCAACCAGGCGAACAGGTTCACAACTGGTACCGCAAGGCCAGGCTGCTCTGCAGGCGCTGGGCCTGGCGCAGGGACTCGCGCAGGATGCGCCGGTCCAGGTGGTTGAGGCTGTCGGGGTCGAGCCGGTTGGAGTAAGGCATGTTCTCGCGGCTCTGGCGCTGGTGCTGCTGCATGCGGGTCTGCTGGATGAAGTGGTAGGCCTCTTCATAGGCGGCGCCGTCGAGCGGGTCGATGATGCCCTTGGCGATCAGCTGGCGCAGCCGCTCCAGGGTATTGCACGCCGTGATGCCGTTGGCCAGGGCCAGCAGCCTGGCGCCATCGACGAACGGGGTCAGGCCCTGCACCTTGAGGTCGAGGGTGGCGGCCTTGTCGTCACCCTGGCGGGTCAGCACGAACTCGCGCAGGCGCCCGACCGGCGGACGCTGGCGCAGGGCGTTGTCGGCCAGCATGCGCTGGAAGATGCGGTTGTCCGCGACTTGCTCCAGCAGGCCCTGGCGCAGTTGCTCGCAGCCCTGCTCGTCGCCCCAGACCACGCGCAAGTCGAAGTAGATGCTTGAGCCCAACAGGTTTTCGGGGCTGGCTTCGCGCACGAAGCCGGCGAAGCGCCGCGCCCATTCGCCACGCGACAGGCACAGCTCGGGATTGCCGGCCATCACGTTGCCTTTGCACAGGGTGAAGCCGCACTGGGCCAGGTTGTGGTTGATCTGCTGGGCCAACGGCAGCAAGCGTGCGCGGATCGCCTCGGCTTCGGCGCCGTCACGGGCCTCGAATAAAATGCCGTTGTCCTGGTCGGTGTGCAGGGTCTGCTCGCGGCGGCCCTCGCTGCCGAAGCACAACCAGCTGAACGGCACGCCGGGGTCGCCGCGCTCGGCGATGGCCAGTTCGATCACCCGGCACACGGTATGGTCGTTGAGCAGGGTGATGATCTGGGTGATCTGCGTCGAGGAGGCGCCGTGGGCGAGCATGCGTTCGACCAGTTGGCCGATTTCGCCGCGCAGTGCCACCAGGCTGTCCAGCCGCGGTGCATGGCGGATGGTGCGGGCCAGGTGCACCAGGTCGACGCGCTGCAGGGAGAACAGGTCGCGCTCGGAAATCACCCCGCACAGGCGCTGGTTGTCCACCAGGCAGACGTGGGCAATGTGGCGTTCGGTCATCGCCATGGCGGCGTCGAACGCACTGGCCTGGGGGCTCAGGTAGAACGGTTTGGCGGTCATGTAGCGCTCGATGGGCGCGGTCAGTTCGGCGCTGGCGTCGGCCACCACCTGGCGCAGGTCGCGCAGGGTGAAGATACCGATGGGGTGGCGCTGCTCATCGATGATCACGATGCTGCCGACCTGTTGCTCGTGCATTTGCCGCACGGCTTCGCGCAGTGGCGTGTCTGGCGTGCACACCACCGGGTGGCGCAGCGCCAGTTCGCCCAGCGGTGTGTTGAGCGAGTACTGGGTACCCAGGGTCTCCACGGCGCGCTGGCGCACTTGCTGGTTGACCTGGTCGAGCAGGCTGCTGACGCCGCGCAAGGCGAAGTCGCGGAATACCTCGGACATGGAAAACACACGGATGAACGCGGCCTTGTCCAGTTGCAGGCAGAAGGTGTCTTCGCCGGCCAGGTGCTCGGTGCGGGTGGCCCGCTCGCCGAGCAAGGCCGCCAGCGGGAAGCATTCACCGCTGGTGATCTCGAAGGTGGTCTCGGTGCCTGGTTTGGTGACATGGTGACGTTCGCCGACCACGCGCCCCTGCTTGACGATATAGAAGTGCTCGACCGGGCCCTCGGCCGGCGTGATGATGCTTTCGCCGCCCGCGTAGAAGCGCAGCTGGCACTGTTCCACCAGGTAGGCCAGGTGGCTGTGTTCCATCTGGTTGAACGGTGGGAAACGCTGCAGGAACTGCAGGGTGCCCTGGATGTTTTGCAGTACCGCTGTCCTGCCGGCCTGGGTGTAGGCGTCCTTTTTGCTCATGAAGCTGACCGTATCGCTACGCCGAACTATATATATCTATCTATAGGGGTCGGCTTTGTTGTTCTCGGCCTCCATGGTCGGCTGGCCGTACTGTGGTGCCCATTGGACGTAAGTCTAGAGCGAGGCTGTCAAGGACCCGACGAAAGGCGAACCGGGCTATGTAAATTTCGCGGTCCTAAGCTGTGAACGAGATTTTTTTGACGAGATGGGCCATGGCCGAGCATGACGACATACTGAGTGACGCCGAGCGCGAGGCACTGGCTGGGGTGAGTGCGCCTGTCGCGGCTCGTCCCGTGGTGCTGGTGGTGGACGACAACCCGGTGAACAGCGAGGCGCTGAGCCTGTACCTGAAGAGTCGAGGTGTCGCCTGCATGACGGCTGACGGCGCGCAGGAAGCGATGTTGAAGCTGCATTACGAACCGCGGATCGCGCTGATGATCACCGACCTGCGCATGGAGCCGAAGGATGGCCTGGAGTTGATTCGCCAGATTCGCGAGTCCGAGCGGGCGGCGCTGTCGATCATCGTGGTGTCGGGCGACACCGATGTGAAGGAGGCGGTGGACGTGATGCACCTGGGGGTGGTGGACTTTTTGCTCAAGCCGGTGGACCTGGGCAAGTTGCTGGAGCTGGTACGCAAAGAACTGAGAATGGACTAATCGTACTGGGTCTGCTTCGCAGCCCAATCGCCGGCAAGCCGGCTCCCACAAGGATAGTGTTGACCTGTGGGAGCCGGCTTGCCGGCGATTGGGCCGCAAAGCGGCCCCTTGATGACCTACAGCCCGTTGCGCGCCTTGAACTCGCGACGACGACGGTGCAGGACCGGCTCGGTGTAGCCGTTCGGTTGCTTGGCACCCTCGATCACCAGCTCGATCGCCGCCTGGAACGCGATGTTGTCATCGAAGTTTGGCGCCATCGGGCGGTACAGGGCGTCACCGGCGTTCTGCTTGTCCACCACCGCGGCCATGCGCTTGAGGCTTTCCAGCACCTGCTCCTGGGTGACCACGCCATGGCGCAGCCAGTTGGCCAGCAGTTGGGCGGAAATCCGCAGGGTGGCGCGGTCTTCCATCAGGCCGACATCGTTGATGTCCGGTACCTTCGAACAGCCCACGCCCTGGTCGATCCAGCGCACCACGTAGCCGAGGATGCCCTGGGCGTTGTTGTCCAGCTCGTTGCGGATTTCCTCGTCCGACCAGTTGGTGTTGGCCGCCAGCGGGATGGTCAGGATATCGTCGACCGAAGCCGGGGTGCGCGAGGCGAGCTCGCGTTGACGGGCCTGCACGTCGACCTTGTGGTAGTGCAGGGCGTGCAGGGTGGCGGCGGTCGGCGACGGTACCCAGGCGGTGTTGGCCCCGGCCAGCGGGTGGGCGATCTTTTGCTCGAGCATGGCGGCCATCAGGTCGGGCATGGCCCACATGCCCTTGCCGATCTGCGCGCGACCCTGCAGGCCGGTGGCCAGGCCGACGTCGACGTTGTTGTTCTCGTAGGCGCCGATCCACTTCTCGTTCTTCATGGCGCCCTTGCGCACCACGGCGCCGGCTTCCATGGAGGTGTGGATCTCGTCACCCGTGCGGTCGAGGAAGCCGGTGTTGATGAACACCACGCGCTCGGCCGCAGCCTTGATGCAGGCCTTGAGGTTGACCGTGGTGCGGCGCTCCTCGTCCATGATGCCGACCTTGACGGTATTGCGCTGCATGCCCAGCAGGTCTTCGACGCGGCTGAAGATCTCGGCGGCGAACGCTACCTCTTCAGGGCCATGCATCTTCGGCTTGACGATGTAGACGCTGCCGGTACGGGTGTTCTTGCGGCTGGTGTTGCCGTTGAGGTTGTGCAGGGCGATCAGGTTGGTGAACAGGCCGTCCTGGATGCCTTCGGGGATTTCGTTGCCCTGGGCGTCAAGGATCGCCGGGTTGGTCATCAGGTGCCCGACGTTGCGCACGAACAGCAGCGAGCGGCCGTGCAGGGTCACGCTGCCGCCGTTGGGCGCGGCGTATTCGCGATCCGGGTTCATGGTGCGGGTGAAGGTCTTGCCGCCTTTGCTCACGCTTTCGGCCAGGTCGCCTTTCATCAGGCCCAGCCAGTTGCGGTAGACGATCACTTTGTCGTCGGCGTCGACGGCGGCGACCGAGTCTTCGCAGTCCATGATGGTGGTCAGTGCCGATTCCATCAGGATGTCTTTCACGCCGGCGGCGTCGGTGCTGCCGACCGGGGTACTGGCGTCGACCTGGATCTCGAAGTGCAGGCCGTTGTGCTTGAGCAGCACGGCAGTCGGCGCGGTGGCATCGCCGTGGAAACCGATCAGCTGGGCGTCGTCACGCAGGCCGCTGTTGCTGCCGCCCTTGAGGGCGACCACCAGCTTGCCGCCGTCGATGCGGTAGGCGGTGGAGTCGACATGGGAGCCTGCGGCCAGCGGCGCGGCCTGGTCGAGGAAGGCACGGCCGAAGGCGATGACCTTGTCGCCACGGACCTTGTTGTAGCCCTGACCTTTTTCAGCGCCGCCTTCATCGCTGATGACATCGGTGCCGTACAGCGCGTCATACAGCGAGCCCCAGCGGGCATTGGCGGCGTTCAGGGCGAAACGGGCGTTCATCACCGGCACCACCAACTGCGGGCCGGCCATGACCGCGATCTCGTCATCGACGTTCTGGGTGGTGGCCTGGAAGTCCTCGACTTGTGGCAGCAGGTAGCCGATCTCCTGGAGGAATGCCTTGTAGGCGACGGCGTCATGGGCCTGGCCTTTGCGGGCCTGGTGCCAGGCGTCGATCCTGGCTTGCAGCTCGTCGCGCTTGGCGAGCAGGGCTTTGTTCTTGGGAGCGAGGTCTTTAATGATCTCTGCCGCCCCGGCCCAGAACTTGTCGGCTTCGATGCCGGTTCCAGGAATCGCTTCGTCGTTGACGAAGTCGTACAGGGCCTTGGCGACCTGAAGGCCACCGACTTGAACGTATCCAGTCATTGCTTGCCTCACCTCTGCTCAGCTATTTCGCTTTCGCTCTTCTGTATTAAGCCTGTAGCGCTTCTCTAAACACGGCACCAGTGCATGCCCGCGCATTCCGGGGCGGCTGGGTGCGGCTCGCCAGACGGGCCGGCGGGCGGTTGGCGTATTTTCACAGGCGCCTTGGCAGACATCGAAACGACGTTTTTGTAGTCCGCGCCGATGCATACTACATGAAGCAGCAGGCAGGTAAACATCAGACTAAAAGCGTCGCTCTGCGACCGATTGGTCGCATAGGGTCACGCTGGGAGACGACATGTTCGCAAAAAACAGGTGGATTGTTCCAGATAAATCTTGAAACAGTACACGATTAGTTGGCCTGGCTGTCCTGCGGCAGGTTGCCGCGCCTTGCCTATACTGATTCGATCCCCGTATCGCCCCCATCTGCGGCGGCGCTTGCAGACGAATGAAGGAGTGGCCCCGTGGACCATCTTGTACTGACCGTGATCGCCCCTGACAAGGCCGGGCAGGTAGAGCGTATCGCCCAATGCATCGCCGATCACAATGGCAACTGGCTGGAAAGCCGCATGTCACGCATGGCCGGCCAGTTCGCCGGGATCCTGCGGGTGGCGGTACCGGCGGAGAACTACGCCGAACTGGTCGAGTCGTTGCAGAAACTGGGCGACCACGGCATTCGAGTGTTGATCGCCGAAAGCGGCATCGAGCCGTCCTGCACCTGGAAACCGATCGCCATGGAGCTGGTGGGCAACGACAGGCCGGGCATTGTCCGTGACATCACCCGCCTGCTGGCGGAGCTTGGGGTGAATGTGGAGCGCCTGAGCACCGAGGTGCGCCCGGCACCGATGAGCAGCGAGCCGTTGTTCCAGGCCGATGCGCTGCTGGCGCTGCCCTTGACCCTGTCGCTTGACGAACTGCAACAGCGGCTTGAGAACCTGGCGGACGATCTGATGGTGGAGTTGAGTTTGCGGCCTGAGGAATGAGGCGAGTTGTCGGGCGTGACCCAGCTTCTTTATCCAGATTCTACGGGGATGCCCCTGTGGATAACCTGGGGGCCTTCGCCGCCAGCCCAGAGCCCGCGCCGGTTAGCCAGCATTGAGCAAAAAACACCCAGTAATCAGTCGCTTGTGCACAAACCACGGGGACGAGGGTGTGGATAACCTCTGGAGACCTTGCTGCAGGCCACGCACTCCGTGGTCTGCAGCTATTTGATCATTAATTGATCAGGCGCGCTTGCGCAAACTCACCCAGGCATCGACGCTGTAGACCGCCAGGCCTGCCCAGATACACGCAAATGCCATCAGTGTGCTGGACGAAAGATGCTCATCGAACAGCCACACCGCTTGCAGCAACACCAAGGTCGGCGCCAGGTACTGCAGGAAACCCAGGGTGGTGTACGGCAGGTGGCGCGCGGCGGCGTTGAAGCACACCAGGGGTATCAGGGTTACCGGGCCGGCGGCGATCAGCCACAGCGCCTCGCTGCTGTTGAAAAATTCCAGGCTGGCGCTGTTGGCCGTTGGGTGCAGCAGCAGCCAGCCGATCGCCAGCGGTACCAGCATCCAGGTTTCGACCACCAGGCCGGGCAGTGCCGCGACCGGCGCCTGCTTGCGGATGAGCCCGTAGAAGCCGAAGGACAGTGCCAGCGCCAACGATACCCAGGGCAGACTGCCGACCTGCCAGACTTGTTGCGCCACCCCGAGGGCCGCCAGGCCCACTGCCAGCCATTGCAGGCGGCGCAGGCGCTCACCGAGCAGCAACATGCCCAGTAGCACGTTGATCAGCGGGTTGATGTAGTAGCCCAGGCTGGCCTCGAGCATTCGCCCGTTGTTCACCGCCCATACATAGGTCAGCCAGTTGCCGGCGATCAGAGTGCCGCTCAGGGCCAGGATGGCCAGGCGCCTGGGGTTGTCGCGCAGTTCGCGCCACCAGCCGGGGTGCTTCCATACCAGCAGCAGGAGCGAGCCGAACAGCGCCGACCAAAGCACCCGATGGACGATGATCTCCACCGCCGGGACGCTCTGGATGGCTTTGAAGTACAGGGGGAACAGGCCCCAGATGATGTAGGCGCCGAGGCCCAGAATATACCCGCGACGCGGGTTTGCGGCGTGCATGCAGAATCCTTGCTTAGGTAGCTAAATAAAGCGACGCCTATTGTAGACAGAGCGCGACGTGCACCTAGAACAATTTCAGCGGTTGTTCATCGAGGGCGGCCATCTGCTCACGTAGCGCCAGGATCTGGTCCCCCCAGTAGCGTGGTTGGCCGAACCACGGGAAGCTGCGGGGGAACGCCGGGTCATCCCAGCGCCGCGCCAGCCAGGCGCTGTAGTGCAACTGGCGCAGGGCGCGCAGTGGCTCGATCAGGGCCAGTTCACGCGGGTCGAAGTCGTGGAATTCGTTGTAGCCGTCGATCAGCTCGGCCAGCTGGCCGAGGCGCTCTTCGCGACTGCCGGCGAGCATCATCCACAGGTCCTGCACCGCCGGGCCCATGCGGCAGTCGTCGAGATCGACGACGTGGTAGATATCGTCGCGATGCATCAGGTTGCCGGGGTGCAGGTCGCCGTGCAGGCGGATCAGTTGGTGCGGGGTGCGGGCGTAGATATCCTCGACCCGCTTGAGCAGGTCGCGGGCCACGGACTCGAAGGCCGGCAGCAGCTCGCGAGGGACGAAGCCACCGTCCAGCAGAGTGTTGAGCGAGGCATGGCCAAAGTTGTCCACAGCCAGCTGTTCACGGTGTTCGAATGGCCGGATGGCCGCCACGGCATGCAAGCGCCCGAGCAACTGACCCAGGCGGTACAACTGGTCGAGGTTGCCCGGCTCCGGGGCATGGCCGCCACGGCGCGGGAACAGGGCAAAGCGAAACCCCTGGTGCTCGAACAGGGAGCGGCGCTCGTGCAGCAGCGGCGCCACCACGGGCACTTCGCACTCCGCCAGTTCGGCGGTGAAGGCATGTTCTTCGAGGATTGCCGCATCGCTCCAGCGCCCAGGGCGATAGAACTTGGCGATCAGCGGTTGTTCCCCCTCGATGCCCACCTGATAGACACGGTTTTCGTAGCTGTTGAGCGCCAGCACCCGCGCATCGCTGAGAAAGCCAAGGCTTTCCACGGCGTCCAGCACGAGGTCGGGGGTGAGGGTGTCGAAGGGGTGGGACATGAAAGGCTCCAGGCGCGGGGACGGCGTGGCTGCATGTTACCCCAATCACAAGGCAGGCCCCGCCCTTGTCGTAGCCGGTTAGACCGGCACCCCCAGCAACACGAACGACGGATGGAACTGCACTCGCATCATGCTCTGCGGCCCGACTTGATACTGCGCCAGCCAGTCAGCCTCGGCGAAAGCGCACAAAGTCTGCCCGTTACCCAGTGCCAGGCGCACCTCGACTGGACCGTCCTGCTCACCGACAAGCTCCTCGACCTTGGCCTTCAGGCAATTGCTGCCTTGCTCCGCCAGCTCGTCCGGCCCCAGCAACTGCACCCACCCCGCCTTCAGCAGCGCCACCACCGTGCCCCCAAGTGCCAGTTCCAGGCGTTCGGTACTGCCCCGGGTGATCAAGGCCTCGATCTCCAGGCCGCCGCCCAGGTCCAGGCTGATACGGTCATGCCGGCCTTCGCGGCGCAGCCCGCTGATGCGTCCCTGCAACTGGTTGCGCGCACTGGTGCGCAGCATCAGCCGGCCAAGCAGGGCGAAGTCGCTGCTGTCCTCGGCGGACTCCAGGATCTCTGCCTGCAACGCCTGCAGGCGCTGGTACAGACGCAATACCCGTTCGCCTTCGGCGGACAACCGGGCGCCACCACCGCCCCGGCCGCCGGTGCTGCGTTCCACCAGGGGCTGCGCCGCCAGGTTGTTGAGTTCGTCGATGGCATCCCAGGCGGCCTTGTAGCTGATCCCCGCGGCCTTGGCGGCGCGGGTGATGGACCCCTGTTCGGCGACATGTTGCAACAGGGCGATGCGCTGTGGGCGGCGGGCGATGTGCTGGGTGAGCAAGGCGGGCAGGGACATGGGTGGGCATCAGGCGTGGTGAAGGTTCCGCGACGTTGCCGCCGTCACCGGGTCAAGTCAAGCCTGGCCCGGGCGCGGTGTGCGCGCCAGGCAGTAGATATCCACCTGCCGGGCTCCGGCTTTGCGCAGCAACCGGGCGATGGTCTGCGCGGTCGCCCCGGTGGTCAGCACGTCGTCGACCAGCGCCAGGTGCAGGCCCTCCAGTTCACTGCCCGGGGTGAGGGCAAAGGCCTGGCGCAGATTGCGCTGCCGGGCCTTGGCACCAAGCGCCTGTTGCGCCGGTGTATCGCGTACCCGCTGGAGCAGGTGCTCGTCGCAGGGCAGGCGCAATTGCCTGGCGAGCCAGCGGGCGAGCATCGCCGCCTGGTTGAAGCCGCGCTGGCGCAGTCGACGCCCGGCCAGGGGAACGGGCAACAAGCGATCCGGCCGCGGCAAGCCCTCGTGATAGTGGTGGCTCAGGTTCTGGCCGAGCAGTTGGGCGAGCAACCGCCCCAGGGGCCACTGGCTGTTGTGTTTGAAGCGGCTTATCAGGGTGTCGACGGGAAAGCCGTAATGCCAGGGCGCGATCACCCGTTTGAATGCCGGTGGGCGGCGGCTGCAACTGCCGCAGAGAAGGTCGTCCAGGGCCAGGGGCAGCGCGCAACGGCGGCATTGCTCCTGCAGCCAGGGCAGCGCCTGCTCGCAGGCGACGCACAGTGGGTAGGGCTGCCCCGCGAGCTCATCGCAAAGCAAACAGGATTGTTCGATATTTGTACAGATGTAAACCAGTGTGTTCTTGATTGGTTGACAGTTCATGGGGCCTTCCGTGACTATGCGAGCTATCCGTGATGCGCTGGTGGGTTTCCCTGTCCCGGCGTCAGTCAGACCATAGATAAGGAAACGCCGATGAGCGCCAGCGCAATTGCAACAACCCGTCACGACTGGTCCCTGGCCGAGGTCAAGGCACTGTTCCAGCAGCCGTTCAATGACCTGCTGTTCCAGGCCCAGACCGTTCACCGTGCACATTTCGACCCCAACCGCGTGCAGGTTTCCACGCTGCTGTCGATCAAGACCGGCGCCTGTCCGGAAGATTGCAAATATTGTCCGCAGTCCGGCCACTACAACACCGGGCTGGAAAAACAGAAGCTGATGGAAGTGCAGAAGGTGCTGGAGGAGGCCGCCCGGGCCAAGGCCATCGGCTCGACCCGCTTCTGCATGGGCGCGGCGTGGAAGCATCCCTCGGCCAAGGACATGCCCTACGTGCTGGAGATGGTCAAAGGGGTCAAGGCCATGGGCCTGGAAACCTGCATGACCCTCGGCAAGCTCGACCAGGAGCAGACCCAGGCCTTGGCCCAAGCCGGCCTGGACTACTACAACCACAACCTCGACACCTCGCCGGAGTTCTACGGCAGCATCATCACCACCCGCACCTACAGCGAACGCCTGCAGACCCTGGCCTACGTGCGTGACGCCGGCATGAAGATCTGCTCCGGGGGCATCCTTGGCATGGGCGAGTCGCTGGACGACCGCGCCGGCCTGTTGATCCAGCTGGCCAACCTCCCCGAGCACCCGGAGTCGGTGCCGATCAACATGCTGGTCAAGGTTGCCGGCACGCCGCTGGCCGACGAGGAAGACGTCGATCCGTTCGACTTCATCCGCATGCTCGCCGTGGCCCGGATCCTCATGCCCAAGTCCCACGTGCGCCTGTCGGCCGGCCGTGAGCAGATGAACGAGCAGATGCAGGCCCTGGCGTTCATGGCCGGGGCCAACTCGATCTTCTACGGCGAGAAGCTGCTGACCACGGCCAACCCGCAGGCCGACAAGGACATGCAGCTGTTCGCCCGCCTGGGTATCCAGCCGGAAGCCCGTGAAGAGCACGCCGACGAAGTGCACCAGGCCGCCATCGAACAGGCGCTGGTCGAGCAGCGCAGCAGCGAGCTGTTCTACGACGCAGCCTCGGCCTGAGCATGGCCTTCGATCTCGCCGCGCGGCTGGCCGAACGGCGTGCCGCGGACCTCTATCGGCAACGGCCGCTGCTGGAAAGCCCGCAAGTGCCGCAGGTGGTGGTCGATGGCCAGCCGCTGCTGGCCTTCTGCAGCAATGACTACCTGGGCCTGGCCAATCACCCCGAGGTGATCAAGGCCTGGCGCGATGGCGCCGAGCGCTGGGGTGTCGGCGGTGGCGCCTCGCACCTGGTGATCGGCCACAGCACGCCGCACCATGACGTTGAAGAAGCACTGGCCGAGTTGACCGGGCGCCCTCGCGCGTTGCTGTTTTCCACTGGCTACATGGCCAACCTCGGGGCCATCACCGCGCTGGTGGGGCAGGGCGACACAGTCTTGCAGGACCGCCTCAACCACGCTTCCCTGCTCGACGGCGGGCTGCTCAGTGGCGCCCGCTTCAGCCGCTATCTGCACAACGATCCGGCCAGCCTGACCAGTCGCCTGGAGAAAGCCACCGGCAATACCCTGGTGGTCACCGATGGCGTGTTCAGCATGGACGGCGATTGCGCCGACCTGCCGGCGTTGGCCAAGGCCGCCCGCGGCCGCGGCGCTTGGCTGATGGTCGACGATGCCCATGGCTTTGGTACCTTGGGCGCCAACGGCGGCGGCCTGGTCGAGCATTTCGGCCTGGGTGTCGATGACGTGCCGGTGCTGATCGGCACGCTGGGCAAGGCCTGTGGTACCGCCGGCGCCTTCGTTGCCGGCAGCGAGGATCTGATCGAGGCGCTGGTGCAGTTCGCCCGGCCCTACATCTACACCACCAGCCAGCCACCGGCATTGGCGTGCGCCACACTCAAGGCGCTGGAGCTGCTGCGTCGGGAGCGCTGGCGGCGCGAGCACCTGGCCGCGCTGATCCAGCAGTTCCGCACCGGCGCCGAGCAGATCGGCCTGACCCTGATGGACAGCCACACCGCGATCCAGCCGATCCTTATCGGCGATGCGGGGCGGGCGCTGGCATTGTCCCGCTTGCTGCGTGAACGCGGTCTGCTGGTCACGGCGATTCGCCCACCCACCGTACCCGCTGGCAGCGCCCGTCTGCGGGTGACCCTGAGCGCCGCCCACAGTGAGGCACAGGTGCAGCTATTGTTGAATGCATTGGCCGAGTGTTATCCACAGCTGGAGTCCGCCGATGCGTAACCGAATGATCCTTCTGCCCGGCTGGGGGCTGGGCACCGCCTCACTGGAGCCGCTGGCCGCCAGCCTGCGTGCCCAGGACCCGCGCCTGCAGGTCGAACTGATGCCGTTGCCGGACCTGGCCGACAGCGACCCGCTGGCCTGGGTCGACTACCTCGACCGCAAGCTGCCCAACGACGTGTGGCTTGGCGGCTGGTCGCTGGGTGGCATGCTCGCCAGCGCCCTGGCCCACAAGCGCGGCGATCATTGCTGCGGCTTGCTCACGCTGGCGAGCAATCCCAGCTTTGTCGCTCGGCCGGATTGGCCGCACGGGATGGCACCGGATACCTTCGGTACCTTCCTCGATGGCTGCCGCAGCCATACCCAGGTGACCCTCAAGCGCTTTCGCACCTTGTGCAGCGATGGCGCGCAGCAACCGCGCACCTTGCTGCGCCAACTGGGCGTCGGCGTGCCCGACACCGATCCGCTGTACCTGGCCACCGGTCTGGACGTGTTGGCCAGCCTTGATACACGCGCTGCCCTGGAGCAATACGGCGGCCCGCAGCTGCACCTGTTCGCCGGCAGTGATGCGCTGGTGCCGGTGGAGGCTGCCAAGGCCCTGAGCGACCTGTTGCCCGACGTGGAAGTCGGCCTGGTCGAAGACAGTTCCCACGCCTTCCTGCTGGAGTACCCGCAGGAGCTGGCGGCGGGCATCAAGAGTTTCCTGCATGAGAGTGGCGATGACTGATCTTTCCCAGCCCACCTTGCCCGGTGCCCTGCCGGACAAGCGCCAGGTGGCGGCTTCGTTTTCCCGCGCCGCGGCCAGCTATGACAGTGTCGCGGCCTTGCAGCGCGCAGTAGGCATGGCGCTGTTGGGGAAACTGCCCGCAGGGCTCGTCCCAGCGCGCTGGCTGGACATGGGCAGTGGCACCGGCCATTTCAGCCGGGTCCTGGCCGAGCGCTTCAGCGATGCCGACGGTGTGGCGGTGGACATTGCCGAGGGCATGTTGCGCCATGCCCGTGAGCAAGGCGGCGCTCGGCACCATGTGACGGGTGACGCCGAGCGTCTGCCGTTGCGCGATGGCAGTGTCGATCTGCTGTTCAGCAGCCTGGCGGTGCAGTGGTGCGGCCAGTTCGCCAGCGTGCTGGGTGAGGCGCGGCGGGTGCTGCGCCCAGGCGGGGTGCTGGCATTCAGCAGCTTGTGCGTGGGCACCCTTGATGAGTTGCGTGCCAGCTGGCAAGCCGTCGATGGCATGGTGCACGTCAATCGCTTCCGGCGTTTCGAGGATTACCAGCGTCTATGCGGGGAAAGCGGTCTGGAGCTGATCGGCCTGGAGCGACATCCCCATGTACTGCATTACCCCGACGTGCGCAGCCTGACCCACGAGCTCAAGGCGCTGGGTGCGCACAACCTCAATCCGGGGCGCCCATCGGGGTTGACCGGACGTGCGCGGATGCAGGGCCTGTTGCAGGCCTATGAACAGTTCCGCCAGCCTCAGGGGCTGCCTGCCACCTATCAGGTGGTGTATGGCGTCTTGCGCAAACCGCTGGCCGGGGAGCAGTGACATGAGCCAGGCCTATTTCATTGCCGGCACCGACACCGATGTCGGCAAGACCACCATCGCCGCGGGTCTGCTGCATGCAGCGATGCAGTCGGGGCTGAGCACGTTGGCGGCCAAGCCGGTGGCATCCGGGTGCATGGTGACGCCCAGAGGGTTGCGCAACAGCGATGCCCTGGCATTGATTGACGAAAGCTCGGTCAAACTGCCCTATGAATCGGTCAACCCTTTCGCTTTCGAGCCGGCCATCGCTCCACACGTGGCGGCGCACGAGGCGGGGGTGGTGTTGAGCGTACCGGTGCTGCGTGATGCGATGCAGCAGGTGCTGGCGCAGCACGCCGACTTCACCTTGATCGAAGGGGCCGGCGGCTGGCGGGTGCCGTTGTCCGATCATGCCAACCTGTCAGACCTGGCCATTGCCCTGAAACTGCCGGTAATCCTGGTGGTAGGGGTGCGGTTGGGGTGCATCAACCATGCCTTGCTCAGCGCCGAGGCCATCGCCCGCGACGGCCTGCAACTGGCCGGTTGGGTGGCGAACATCGTCGATCCGCGGACATCGCGTCTGGAGGAGAACCTGTCGAGCCTGGCCGAGCGGCTGCCCGCACCATGCCTGGGGCGCGTGCCCTGGTTGAAGGTGGCGGGCGCGGCTGCGGTGGCCGAGCATTTGCACCTGGACCTGTTGGATTAGGCCTACTGTCTATCGGCTGGCACAAGGCTATTAGGGATTTCAACGGGCCTTTTTCCCGTTCTGCTGCTTTAATAAGGCCTGTTCATCATCCAGCGTCATGGAGTCCTGACATGGAAATCAATGCGAGCTCCGCCTACTACGCGGGCCTGGGTGCCATCCAGAACGGCCAGAACCGTGTCGACCAGGCCGCCCAGCAGATCGCCAGCGGCGCCGTCGAGCGTGGCACCAGCGGGCAGTCCACCGACTACCAGGCCGAGCGCCTGCGCGGCGTTGACCGCAGCCAGCAGATGGATCTGGCCACCAGCACCGTGCAACTGGCCATCGGCAAGCACGAAGTCGAACTGGGTGCCAAAGTCGCCAAGGCTTCCGATGAAATGCTCGGTCGGTTCATCGACACCTACGCCTGACTCGCTGAACCCCATTCGCTTACTTCGCGGGGCAAGCCCGCTTCCATTCGTGGGAGCAGGCTTGCCCCGCGATGCGTTTGAGGGTGCTTGGCTGAATCGTCATATTCGGCGGCATAAATGCCATTGTTAGCCCACCTTGACAGCGAGGCCTCCTAAACGTAAGTTTCAAACAACTGTTTGACCGAAAGCCGCCAAGAGCTGGTCGGTACCCGCGGTCTCCCTACCGAACTCATCACAGAGGTTCATCGCAATGCCTGATTACAAAGCCCCCTTGCGTGATATCCGCTTCGTCCGCGACGAACTGCTCGGCTATGAGGCGCATTATCAGAGCCTGCCGGGCTGCCAGGACGCCACGCCCGACATGGTCGACGCGATCCTGCAGGAAGGCGCGAAGTTCTGTGAAGAGGTACTGGCCCCGCTGAACCGCGTCGGCGACCTGGAAGGCTGCACCTGGAGCGAGGCGGGTGTGAAGACCCCGACCGGCTTCAAGGAAGCCTACCAGCAGTTCGTCGAAGGCGGCTGGCCGAGCCTGGCCCACGACGCCGAGCACGGCGGCCAGGGCCTGCCTGAGTCGCTGGGCCTGGCCCTGAGCGAAATGGTCGGTGAGTCGAACTGGTCGTGGGGCATGTACCCAGGCCTGTCCCATGGCGCGATGAACACCATCTCCGAGCACGGCACCCCCGAGCAGCAGGAGACCTACCTGACCAAACTGGTGTCCGGCGAATGGACCGGCACCATGTGCCTGACCGAACCGCACTGCGGCACCGACTTGGGCATGTTGCGCACCAAGGCCGAACCTCAGGCCGACGGCAGCTACAAAGTGTCCGGCACCAAGATCTTCATCTCGGCCGGTGAGCACGACATGGCCGACAACATCGTGCACATCGTCCTGGCCCGCCTGCCCGACGCACCGGCCGGCACCAAGGGCATCTCGCTGTTCATCGTGCCGAAGTTCCTGCCCAACGCCGAAGGCGGCGCGGGCCAGCGCAACGGCGTGAGCTGCGGCTCGCTCGAGCACAAGATGGGCATCCACGGCAACGCCACCTGCGTGATGAACTTCGACAGCGCCACCGGCTACCTGATCGGCCCCGCCAACAAGGGCCTGAACTGCATGTTCACCTTCATGAACACTGCTCGCCTGGGTACCGCGCTGCAAGGCCTGGCCCACGCCGAAGTGGCATTCCAGGGCGGCCTGAAATATGCCCGCGATCGCCTGCAGATGCGCTCGCTGACCGGCCCGAAAGCACCGGAAAAAGCCGCTGACCCGATTATCGTCCACCCGGACGTGCGCCGCATGCTGCTGACCATGAAGGCCTTCGCCGAAGGTAACCGCGCCATGGTCTACTTCACCGCCAAGCAGGTGGACATCGTCAAGTACAGCCAGGACGAGGAAGAGCGCAAGAAGGCCGACGCGCTGCTGGCCTTCCTGACCCCGATTGCCAAGGCGTTCATGACCGAAGTCGGTTTCGAGTCTGCCAACCACGGCGTGCAGATCTACGGCGGCCACGGCTTCATCGCCGAGTGGGGCATGGAGCAGAACGTGCGCGACAGCCGTATTTCCATGCTGTACGAAGGCACCACCGGCATCCAGGCGCTCGACCTGCTCGGCCGCAAGGTGCTGATGACCCAGGGCGAGGCGCTCAAGGGCTTCACCAAGATCGTTCACAAGTTCTGCCAATCCCAGGAAGGCAACGCCGCCACCAAGGAGTTCGTCGAGCCACTGGCCGCGATCAACAAGGAGTGGGGCGAGCTGACCATGAAGATCGGCATGGCCGCGATGAAGGACCGCGAGGAAGTGGGTGCCGCTTCGGTGGACTACCTGATGTACTCCGGCTATGCGTGCCTGGCCTACTTCTGGGCCGACATCGCCCGCCTGGCAGCCGAGAAACTGGCGGCCGGCACCAGCGAAGAGGCGTTCTACACCGCCAAGCTGCAGACTGCGCGCTTCTACTTCCAGCGCATCCTGCCGCGTACCCGCAGCCACGTTGCGGCGATTCTGTCTGGCGCCGACAACCTCATGGCGATGAAGGAAGAAGACTTCGGTCTGTCCATCTAAGCTCGCCGGTTGTAAGAAAACCGCCTGCCCTTACCGGTAGGCGGTTTTTTTTTGCCTCTTTTTTGCAGTCTACGCCTGCCCTTGCAGGAGCGGCCTTGTGTAAACAAACAGGAATAATCCTACCGGGTGTCGCATCCAGTAACGAGAAAGTCTCAAGCTTCGCCCCTGATCTGCCGTTAAAGCGGGCATCTGTATTCATCTATTCATGTGCACTGCCGATGAAGTAGGGGCACAATGCCATTATTGATCTGCCGGGTCGGAGATTACCCTTGTTTCGTCTATCCGCTGTACGCGCGAGCCACTTCCTGCCTTCGCTGATTCTGTTGCTGGCAGGGCTTGCGGCAGCCTATGTAAGGGACCTCAGCGTCTTCTTCACATCGCTGTTCAACGTTCTACCCACCTTGGTGCTTTTGCTGGGTGGCGCCTACTGCGCCGTATACCGCCGTCAGCGCGAGCTGTTCCTGATGGTCACGGTCTACATCGCCTATTTCCTGCTCGATACCCAGACCGACTTCTATCGCGACAATGGCCGGGTCCGCGAGGATGCCGCGGTGATCTTCCACCTGGTCTGTCTGCTGCTACCCGCGCTGTTCGGCCTGTACGGTGCGTGGCAGGAACGCACGCACCTGGCCCAGGATCTGCTGGCCCGCTTCGCCGTGCTGTTCGCCGTGAGCAGCGTGGCGGTGGCCCTGGAGCAGAGCTTCCCAGAGGCCCTGCTGGGCTGGTTGGCCGAGATCCGCTGGCCCTCGCTGCATGGCCAGTGGATGAGCCTCATCCAGTTGGCCTATCCGCTGTTCCTGGCGGTGTTCATCCTGCTGGTGGTGCAGTACTTGCGTGAGCCCAGGCCGTTGCATGCCGCGCAGATCATTGGCCTTATCGGCATCTTCTGGATGCTGCCCAAGACCTTCATCCTGCCGTTCACCCTGAACATCATGTGCAGCCAGGTGATGCTGATGATCGCCGCCGCGGTATCCCACGAGGCCTACCAGATGGCCTTCCGCGACGAGCTGACCGGCCTGCCGGGGCGGCGCGCCCTGAACGAGCGCATGCAGCGCCTGGGGCGCAACTATGTGATCGCCATGACCGACGTTGACCACTTCAAGAAATTCAACGACACCCATGGTCACGATGTCGGCGACCAGGTGTTGCGCCTGGTCGCCAGCCGCTTGTCCAAGGTGACCGGGGGCGGGCGCGCCTACCGTTACGGTGGCGAGGAGTTCGCCCTGGTGTTCGCCGGCAAGACCGCCGAAGAATGCCTGCCGCACCTGGAGGCGGTGCGCGAGATGATCGCCAACTATGCGATCCAGTTGCGCGACCAGAACAGCCGCCCGCAGGATGACTCCACCGGTCGCCAGCGCCGTGGCGGAGGAGCCAACACCACGGTATCGGTAACTATCAGCATCGGCGTCGCAGAGCGCCAGGTCGAGCACCGCAACCCCGAGGAAGTGCTCAAGTCCGCCGACCAGGCGCTGTACAGCGCCAAGGGCGCGGGGCGTAACTGCGTCATGACGTTCGGTCAGCAGTCGCGGCGTGGGGCCGTGCGCATGGCGAGTTAGGGCGTGACTATGCCTGACTATTCGGTCGCATGATGACCCTATGTCTCGTAAAAGTTGTTCGGTTACACTGCGTTCATCCCAGTGCCGCGGCCCTCACGGGCCGCCCCGACCCTTATAGCGAGAGGTTGTCATGGCTGAATATAAAGCGCCCCTGCGCGATATGCGCTTCGTCCTCAATGAAGTCTTCGACGTGGCCACGCTCTGGTCGCAACTGCCCGGCCTTGCCGAGGCAGTCGATGCCGACACGGCGATGGCCGTGCTGGAGGAGGCGGGCAAGGTCACCGGCAAGACCATCGCGCCGCTGAGCCGTGCCGCCGATGAAGAGGGTTGCCACTGGGACAACGGCTCGGTGCGCACCCCGGAGGGCTTCATCGAGGCATACAACACTTATGCCGAAGGGGGCTGGGTCGGCGTTGGCGGAGATCCGCTCTTCGGTGGCATGGGCATGCCCAAGGTCGTCTCGGCCCAGGTCGAGGAAATGGTCAATGCCTCGAGCCTGGCCTTCGGCCTGTACCCGATGCTGACCGCCGGCGCCTGCCTGTCGATCAACGCCCACGCCAGTGAAGCGCTCAAGGAAAAGTACCTGCCGAACATGTACTCGGGTGTCTGGGCCGGCTCCATGTGCCTCACCGAGCCCCACGCCGGTACCGACCTGGGTATTATCCGCACCAAGGCCGAGCCCCAGACTGATGGCAGCTATAAGGTCAGCGGCACCAAGATCTTCATCACCGGCGGCGAGCACGATCTCACCGAGAACATCATCCATCTGGTACTGGCCAAGCTGCCGGATGCACCGGCAGGCCCGAAAGGCATCTCGCTGTTCCTGGTACCCAAGTTCCTGGTCAACGAAGATGGCAGCCTCGGCGCACGCAACCCGGCCACTTGCGGCTCGATCGAGCACAAGATGGGCATCCAGGGCTCGGCCACCTGCGTGATGAACTTCGACGAAGCGGTCGGCTATATCGTCGGCGAGCCGAACAAGGGCCTGGCGGCCATGTTCACCATGATGAACTACGAGCGCCTGGGTGTCGGCATCCAGGGCCTGGCCTCGGCCGAGCGTTCCTACCAGAATGCCGTGGAATACGCCCGTGACCGTCTGCAGAGCCGCGCCCCGACCGGTCCGCAGGCCAAGGACAAGGTGGCTGACCCGATCATCGTCCACCCGGACGTGCGGCGCATGTTGCTGACCATGAAGGCGCTGACCGAAGGCGGCCGGGCGTTCTCCACCTATGTGGCGATGCAGCTCGACAGCGCCAAGTACAGCGAAGACCCCACCACCCGCAAGCGCAGCGAAGAGCTGGTGGCGCTGCTGACCCCGGTGGCCAAGGCCTTCCTCACCGACCTGGGCCTGGAGTGCACCGTGCATGGCCAGCAGGTCTTCGGCGGCCATGGCTACATCCGCGAGTGGGGCCAGGAGCAGTTGGTGCGCGATGTGCGCATCACCCAGATCTATGAAGGCACCAACGGTATCCAGGCACTGGACTTGGTCGGCCGTAAGGTGGTGGCCAGCGGTGGCGCCTATTACAAGCTGTTCGCCGACGAGATCCGCCAGTTCATCGCCGCCAATGCTGCTGATCTTGGCGAGTTCACCAAGCCCCTGGCAGTCTCCCTCGACCAGCTCGACGAGCTGACCAACTGGGTGCTGGATCAGGCCAAGGGCAACCCCAATGAGATCGGCGCGGCTTCGGTCGAGTACCTGCACGCATTCGGTTATGTCGCCTATGCCTACATGTGGGCCCTGATGGCGCGTGCCGCCAAGGCCGGCGAAGGGGATGCTGATTTCTACGGCGCCAAGCTGGGCACGGCACGGTTCTACTTTGCCCGTCTGCTTCCGCGAGTTCATTCGCTGGCAGCTTCGGTAAAGGCCGGTAGCGAGTCGCTGTACCTGCTGGACGCCGCGCAGTTCTGATCCCGCCGAGCTGCCTGGCAGCCCTATTGCGGTATGAGGTCGCCCCCGCACCGGATAAATTTCCGGCTGCGGGGGCGGCCTTTTTGTTTTGTCGGCGACGCATGTTTGTGAATGGACCTCTTTTGTAAGCTTTGGCTTACACGACGTGGTGACGTTTCGCCTCTTTCCTACGATTGGATCCACGGTTACTCTTTCTTACATGGACGTAGCGCAGGATGCGCAATGGACAGAGCAGGACGCCTTACAAGGAAGTTGCGCAGGAAGCGCGAAAAGATAGAACAGGGACAAGAAGGATTTCCTGCCAGGATGGCGGGGTGATAAGGATGTCGAAGGGAAACAGTCTGGAAAACCCCGCTTAGGCGGGGTTTTCTTTGTGCGCGTGTTTCAGCCAAGCACGTCCAGCGGCGAAACACCCAGCTGGCGTGGCTCGGCCTCTTCCTCCAGCAAGCTACGCAGCAGCTCGACCGAGGCCTGTTGACGTTGCGCGTCACGAAACACCAGGCCTACCTTCAGCGGTATACGTGGCTCGCTGAGAGGCTTCCACAGCAGCTCCTGGTCGTCCTGTGCGGCATCCTTGGCCCGGCCCGGCAGGATGGTCACCAGCGCCGTGTGCGCCAGGCTGTCGAGGATCCCCGCCATGTTGTTCATCTCGGCCTGCACCTGCGGCCTGCGCCCTTGGCTGGCCAGCTGCGCCTTCCAGATCTGGCGGATCTGGAACTCCTCGCCAAGCATCAACATCGGCAACTCGGCCGCCTGACGGATCGAGACCTTCTTGAAGTCTTTCAAGGGGTGGGTACGGGGGATGACCAACTGCAGTTCATCTTCGTACAGCAGCAAGCCGTGCAGCCCCGGCTGGCGTGGTGGCAGGTAGCTGATGCCGATGTCCAGGCTACCGTTGAGCAGGCGCCGTTCGATCTCCGACCCCGACAGTTCATAGATCTGTACCACCAGGTGCGGTTGGGCTTTGCGCACCCGCTCCAGGAGTTGCGGTACCAGACTTGGCCGTACGGTCTGCAGCACGCCGATGGCCAGGGTGCGCAGCGACTGGCCCTTGAAATTGCCCATGGCCTCGTGGGCCCGTTGCAGGCCATCGAGCAAGGGCACGGCGTGGTTGTACAGGGTATGCGCGGCGAGTGTGGGCAGCAGGCGTTTGTTGCTGCGTTCGAACAGGCTCAGGTCGAGGCTGTGCTCCAGCTGGCGAATCTGCTGCGACAGCGCTGGCTGGGACAGTGACAGGCGTTCGGCGGCGCGGCCCACATGGCCTTCTTCATAGACCGCGACGAAGTAGCGCAGTTGGCGAAAATCCATAAGTGATACTTATCGAAAAAGCTGAGAAAACGAAATGGCCGCGAATCGACCAGAGGCCTAGTCTATCGCCGTATTCCAACGGGTTACAGCGCTCATCCCGGCGATTGTTACCCCAGGTGAAAAACACTTTTGATAGGCAAGGCAGAATATTCAATTCCGGCGCCAGACCGGAACCTTGACCGCCCACCACCGTGATTGGCCGGAGTCCCGATGAACCTGTTCAACCTGCGCCGTTCGGCACCCGCCGTCGCCGAGCCCAAGCGTGCCTTGGTGAGCGTGCCGGCCGCAGCGCAGTGCTCCCGCGAGCGGCTGATGCCCAGCATCGAACGTGCGCCGCACGTGTTCGTGCGCGGTCAGGGATCGTGGTTGTGGGATGACGAAGGGCACGCCTACCTGGACTTCACCCAGGGTTGTGCGGTGAACAGTCTGGGTCACAGCCCGAGCGTGCTGGTCAAGGCCCTGGGCGACCAGGCCCAGGCGTTGGTCAATCCCGGCGCGGGCTACCACAGCCGCGGCCTGCTGAGCCTGGTCGAGCTGCTGTGCCAGCGTACCGGCAGTGATCAGGCCTACCTGCTCAACAGTGGCGCCGAGGCCTGTGAGGGTGCGATCAAGCTGGCGCGTAAATGGGGCCAGCTGCACCGCAACGGCGCCTATCACATCATTACCGCGAGCCAAGGCTGCCATGGGCGCACGCTCGGGGCGTTGTCGGCGTCCGACCCGCTGCCATGCAACCGTTGCGAGCCCGGCTTGCCGGGCTTCAGCAAGGTGCCATTCAACGACCTGGCGGCGCTGCATGCGGCGGTCGACTCGCGCACCGTGGCGATCATGCTCGAGCCGATACAGGGTGAGGCCGGCGTGATCCCGGCCACCCGTGAGTACCTCCAAGGTGTCGAGCGCTTGTGCCGTGAACTGGGCATTCTGCTGATCCTCGATGAGGTGCAGACCGGTGTAGGACGTTGCGGCGCCCTGTTGGCAGAAGAAACCTACGGCGTGCGGGCTGACATCATCACTCTCGGCAAGGGACTCGGTGGTGGTGTGCCATTGGCCGCACTGCTGGCCCGTGGGCGTGCCTGCTGCGCCGAGCCGGGCGAGCTGGAAGGCAGCCACCATGGCAACGCATTGATGAGCGCTGCCGGGCTGGCTGTGCTGCAGGCCGTGCTGGAGACGGGGTTCTTCGAGCAGGTGATGGACAGTGGTCGCCACCTGCGCGATGGCCTCAGCCGCCTGGCTGGTCGCTATGGCCAGGGCGAAGTGCGCGGCCAGGGGCTGTTATGGGGGCTGCAACTGCGCGAGGGTGCCGCGGCGCAGCTGGTCGAGGCTGCGTTGCAGGAAGGCTTGCTGCTCAATGCGCCGCAGGCCGACGTGGTGCGCTTCTCGCCGGCATTGACCGTGAGCAAGGGCAACATCGACGAGATGCTCTTGCGCCTGGCCCGGGCGTTCACCCGGCTGCATGCCCAGCAGCACAATCGCCGTGAAGTGCCGGCCTGACCCGGCAGCCGACGTACAGAATTTCAACGAACCGTCTCGCGTTCCTGCGCATCGCCTCTGGTCTGAAATACATGGCCAGGGGCGTTTTTTTGCCCGGTGGAACCTCCGGCAGGTACGGCTAGTCTGTTTTGATACACCTTCAAGGAGCACACCGCATGGACTTCATCCGCATCATCATCGCCATCCTCCTGCCGCCGCTGGGCGTTTTCCTCCAGGTAGGGTTCGGTGGCGCGTTCTGGCTGAACATCCTGCTGACCTTGTTGGGTTACATCCCCGGGATCGTGCACGCGGTGTACATCATTGCCAAGCGCTGAGCGCATAGACCGCGCTGCAAGCATGATCAGCGTGGGAGCGGCTTTGCCCGTGTTCGCGGGGCAAGTCGCATCGGCGCACCGCCGCTCCCACGCCGTTGCAGTTGAAGCCTGAAGCTATGTTTTGCCCTACCGGCCAAGCAGCCGGCAGTAGAACTTCCACTCTGCGTCGAGCGCATGCGCTAGATTCGCCGCCTGGCGGAACCCATGCCGCTCGCCCGCATAAAAATGCCCCTCGGCTTGGATGCCATTGGCCTGTAGGGCCTCGAGCATCAAGCGTGTCTGCTCCGGTACCACCACCGCATCCAGCTCACCCTGGAAGAAAATCACCGGTACCTTGATCTGCCCGGCGTGCAGCAATGGTGTGCGCTGGCGATACCGCTCGGCATCGCGCTGCGGGTCGCCGATCAGCCAGCCCAGGTAGTCGCCTTCGAACTTGTGGGTGGCCCGGCCCAGCGCCTCGGGGTCGCTGACGCCGTACAGGCTGGCGCCGCCACGGAACACATCCTGGAAGGCCAAGGCGCACAGGGTGGTGTAGCCGCCGGCGCTGCCACCGCGGATGAAGGCCTGGGCCGGGTCGATCAAGCCCTGCTCGGCAAGATGCCTGACCGCAGCGCAAGCGTCCTCGACGTCGCATTCGCCCCAACGCAGGTGCAGCGCCTGGCGGTAGGCGCGACCGTAGCCGCTGCTGCCTCGGTAGTTGAGGTCGGCCACGGCGAAGCCGCGTTGGGTCCAGTACTGGATGCGCGGGTCGAGCACCGGGTAGCAGGCCGAGGTCGGGCCGCCATGGATGAACACAACCAGTGGGGGGAGGCCGGCCGTACCTTGCATGGCCGGATAGAAGAAACCGTGGGCCGAGCCATCGCCACTGGCATAGTGGATCGGGTGCGGGCGGCTGATGTATTCCACCGGCAGCACCTCGGCGCCGCCTGCCAGTACTTCGACTTCGTGGCTGCGCCGGTCGATGGCGATCACCGCCGGTGGGCTGATCGGCGAGGCGGCCACTGCATAGATGCGCTCGTTGTCCAAGGCCAGGCTACGGAACCGTGTGTAAGCACTGGCATAACGCTCCACTTCGCCAGTGTCACGGCGCAACCCCAGTTGCCCGAAGCCGTTCTCGAACCAGCTGGCCAGGTAGCTGGTGGGGCCGAGGGCCAGCCAGGTGCTGGCGCCCAGTTGCCAGGGCGCGGTGGCATGATCGGCGGCCGCTGCGGGGAGGCGTTGCCAGCCCCCGTCGAGTTCGCCCCAAGGCTGCCAGAAACCCTCGCGGTCGGACAGGCAGTGCAAGCGGCCCTGCTCATCGAAGCGCGGCTGCTGCAACGATTCGTCCTGCGCGGCGATGCAGCGTGCCGTTCCCCAGGCACCGGACGGGGCGCGCTCGCGACACATCAGCCGGGTAACGGTCCAGGGTTGCGCCGGGCGGTCCCATTCGATCCAGGCCAGGCGGCAGCCATCTTGGCTCAGCGTTGGCGAGGCGTAGAAGTCGGCGCCTTCGGCCAGGACTTCCCGATGACCCGCCGCGAGGCTGACCAGGCGATGCTCGACCTGTTGGGCATGGCGTTCCTCGACGGCCAGCACCTG
The DNA here is from genome assembly GCF_054062095.1 of Pseudomonas sp. TE6288. Lineage (NCBI taxonomy): Bacteria > Pseudomonadati > Pseudomonadota > Gammaproteobacteria > Pseudomonadales > Pseudomonadaceae > Pseudomonas > Pseudomonas sp. TE6288. Next base: position 58,348 of record NZ_JBSSEW010000008.1, on the reverse strand, counting down.
GCCGGCATGCCACTGGACATCGCCGTAGCGACAATCGCCGGCGTGGCTGAGCGGACGCGGGGGGCTGCCGTCGAAACCCTGGGTGTAGACCTGCTGGTCCTGTTCGTTGACGAACACCAGCCCGTCGCCACCGAGGCAAAAGCTGCCGCCGCCGTATTCATAGACCCGGCTGCGCACACTGTAGCCGTCCGGGGTCAGGCAGCGAGCCTGGTGGTCGAGCCAATGCCAGATGCGGCAGGCGCCATCGGCGGGCCGGAACTCGTTCCAGAACACACCCTGTTCGCCGACCTTCAGCTCGGCGAAATCGGTCCCGGCGGCCACCGCCTGGGTGGCGCTGAACTCAGCCGCGGGCAATGACATGGGAGTTGCGCTCGTTGCGGAAGGTCATCTGTTCAATCTCCAACGTGGCGTGCTCGGCTTCCTCGCGGGCCTTGAGGATGATGCCGTGGTCCGGTGACTTGGCGCACACCGGGTCGGCCTTGCTGGCATCGCCAGTGAGCATGAAGGCCTGGCAGCGGCAGCCGCCGAAGTCCTTTTCCTTTTCGTCGCACGAGCGGCACGGCGCGGGCATCCAGTCATAGCCTCGGAAGCGGTTGAAGCCGAACGAGTCGTACCAGATGTGGCGCAGGTCATGGTCGCGCACATTGGGGAACTGCACCGGCAGCTGGCGCGCGCCATGGCAGGGCAGGGCGGTGCCGTCCGGGGTGATGGTCAGGAACAGGCTGCCCCAGCCATTCATGCAGGCCTTGGGGCGCTCTTCGTAGTAGTCGGGGGTGACGAAGATCAGCTTGCACGGGCTGCCTTCGGCCTTGAGCTTGTCGCGGTACTCATTGGTGATGCGCTCGGCCCGTTCCAGCTGGGCGCGGGTCGGCAGCAGGCCAAGGCGGTTGAGGTGCGCCCAGCCGTAGAACTGGCAGGTGGCCAGCTCCACGAAGTCGGCCTCAAGGGCGATGCACAGCTCGATGATGCGGTCGATCCGGTCGATGTTGTGCCGATGGGTGACGAAGTTGAGCACCATCGGGTAGCCGTGGGCCTTCACCGCCCGGGCCATCTCCAGCTTTTGCGCGAAGGCCTTTTTCGAGCCGGCCAGGAGGTTGTTTACCTGCTCGTCGCTGGCCTGGAAGCTGATCTGGATATGGTCCAGCCCGGCCTGTTTGAAGGCGGCGATCTTCTGTTCGGTCAGGCCGATGCCGGAGGTGATCAGGTTGGTGTAGTAGCCCAGGCGCCGAGCTTCAGCGATCAGTTCGGCAAGGTCCTGGCGCACCAGCGGCTCGCCGCCGGAAAAACCAATCTGCGCGGCGCCCATCTCGCGGGCTTCGGCCATTACCTTGAACCACTGCTCGGTGCTCAGCTCCTTGCCCTGCTCGGCGAAATCCAGTGGGTTGGAGCAGTACGGGCACTGCAAAGGGCAGCGGTAGGTGAGCTCGGCCAGCAGCCACAAGGGCAGGCCGACCGGCACCTCAGGCGAGGGTGATCCAGTGTTCGGCACGGGCCACCTCCATGAATTGCTCGATGTCGTCAGCGACTTCGGGCACATCGGGGAATTGCTGTTGCAGCTCGCTGATGATCGCGGCGACGCTGCGCTGGCCATCGATCAGCCCGCCGATCAGGCCGGCGCTGTCGTTGAGCTTGATCATCCCTTCGGGGTACAGCAGCACATGGCCCTTTTGCGCGGGCTCGTACTGGAAACGATAGCCGGGGCGCCAGGCGGGCACCTGTTGACGGTCGAAACTCATAGGGCGATCCCCTTGTGCCAGACCCGCTCGGCGGTGACGCTGTGGTACGGCGGGCGGTTCAGTTCATAGGCCATGCTCATGGCGTCGAGCATGCTCCACAGGATATCCAGCTTGAATTGCAGGATCTCCAGCATGCGCTCCTGCCCTTCGCGGGTGGTGTAGTGCTGCAGGGTGATCGCCAGGCCATGCTCCACGTCACGCCGGGCCTGGCCGAGGCGGGTGCGGAAGTATTCGTAGCCGGCCGGGTCGATCCAGGGGTAGTGCTGCGGCCAGCTGTCCAGGCGCGACTGGTGGATCTGCGGGGCGAACAGCTCGGTCAGCGAGCTGCTGGCGGCCTCCTGCCAGCTGGCGCGGCGGGCGAAATTGACGTAGGCGTCCACGGCAAAGCGCACGCCGGGCAGCACCAGCTCCTGGCTGCGCAGTTGCTCGGGGTCCAGGCCCACGGCCTGGCCCAGGCGCAGCCAGGCTTCGATACCGCCATCCTCGCCGGGCGCGCCATCGTGGTCGAGCAGGCGCTGGATCCACTCGCGGCGCACTTCGCGGTCCGGGCAGTTGGCCAGGATCGCTGCATCCTTCATCGGGATGTTCACCTGGTAGTAGAAGCGGTTGGCCACCCAGCCCTGGATCTGCTCGCGGCTGGCGCGGCCTTCATACATCGCCACGTGGTAGGGGTGATGGATGTGGTAGTAGGCGCCCTTGGCGCGCAGGGCCTGCTCGAACTCGGCAGGGGACATCGGCGTTGCGTCGCTCACAGGGCCTCCTTACAGCTCGATACTCATGCCATCAAAGGCGACTTCCACGCCCCGGCGCTGTACTTCGGCGCGTTCCGGCGAGTCTTCGTCGAGGATCGGGTTGGTGTTGTTGATGTGGATAAGCACCTTGCGCTGACGTGGGAAGCCGTCCAGCACCTCGAGCATGCCGCCCGCGCCATTCTGCGCCAGGTGACCCATCTCGCGGCCGGTGCGGGTACCGACGCCGCGGCGCTGCATTTCATCATCCTCCCACAGGGTGCCGTCGACCAGCAGGCAGTCGGCGCCATGCATCATCTCCAGCAGCTTGGCGTCGACCTGGCCCAGGCCCGGCGCGTAGAACAACTTGCCGCCGGTGCGGGTGTCCTCCACCAGCAGCCCGAGGTTGTCGCCGGGGTGCGGGTCGAAACGGTGCGGCGAGTAGGGCGGCGCGGCGCTGCGCAGCGGGAAGGGAGTGAAGCGCAGGTTCGGACAGGCATCGATGACAAAGCTGCCATCAAGCTCGATGCGGTTCCACACCAGCCCGCCGTTCCAGTGGCTGAGCATGTTGAACAGCGGGAAGCCGGTGCTCAGGTCCTGGTGGACCATGTCGGTGCACCACACCTGGTGCGGGCAGCCTTCGCGCAGGCTGAGCAGGCCGGTGGTGTGATCGATCTGGCTGTCGAGCAGGACAATTGCATCGATACCGGTGTCACGCAGGGCCCGGGCCGGCTGCATCGGCGCGAAGGCCTGGAGCTGGGCGCGGATGTCCGGCGAGGCGTTGCACAGGATCCAGTGCTCGCCGTCGTCGGACAGGGCGATGGACGACTGGGTACGTGCCGTGGCGCGCAGGGTGCCGTCGCGGTAGCCCTTGCAGTTGACGCAGTTGCAGTTCCACTGGGGGAAGCCGCCACCGGCGGCGGAACCGAGAATCTGGATGTACATGCGCGCCCTCGTAAACGCTGATCCAAAAAACGACAACGCCCCGGCGGGCCGAGGCGTCGTAACGCACTGCCGCTTAGCGGTTGGCGAAGTACATGGTCACTTCGAAGCCGATACGCAGGTCAGTGTATGCAGGTTTGGTCCACATGGGTTTGCTCCTTCCGGATGGGGTTTGAGGTGGTCGGTTCATTATTGGGTTCTCCCAGGGACGAGAGGTTCCATTGGCCGAGATTGCGCTATCTTACAAGAAAAAATTGTACCGAAAGGTTAATTATTCGAAATGCGCCCTTGCACCAGCGGTAACAATCACCGCTGACGTCACCGCCATTTGGCGTCCGGCGCGGCGGCATTGGCCAGGCACAGCCAACCGTGACTGGCGTCGATGAGTTGCTGCAGCAGTTCGTCCAACTGAACTTGCTCGACATTGAGAATAGACCGGCGCATGCGGGGCAGGTCCGGATTGTGTGTCGCCATATGTGCCTGCCAGGCCCATTGCGCGACATCGGCATTGCTCATCGCCGTTTCGTCGAATTGATCGGCGAGCTGGGTACGGGCAGCGGCGTTCAGCGTGGCGCCTTGGCGCAGCAGATTCAGCAGGTGGCCAAGGATCTCTGCGTGGCTGGCGTGCGGCGATTGCACGCCGAACAGGAGCCCGCCGTAGCCTTCGATCTGACGAAAGGCGCTGAACACCGCATAACCCAGTTGTAGCTCGACGCGCAGGCGTTGATAGACCGGGCCCTGCAACAGCTGGGTGAGCAGGCGGCCGGCGGGGTGCAGGCGCGCGGGCAATGGGCAGAACAGCAACAGTGCGGGCTCGCTGCCCGTAGTCGGGATCTGCCGCCAGTAGCGCTCGTGGATCGGACGTGGCGCTGAAGGCTCGGCAGGTTGGCCCATGAGGCTTTGCAGTACCGTTCCCAGCGCCCCCTGTTGCGCCGCGTCGAATCCTTGCGCCAATCCCTGCCACCGGGCCTGTCGCCAGAGTGAATCGAGCTGCGGCTGGTCCGGCGTGCAGGCCTGCAGTGGTTGTATTGCGCCCATCAGCAAAGTGTCTGGCAGTGCCTTGAGCAGGGTGCGGATCGGTATCAAGGGTGCTTCGGCTGCCGCTGGCGCGTGCCAATGCTCCCAGGCAGGCGAACGCAGCAACGCAAGCGCCTCCTGCGTGGCGTTGATCACGGCCAGGGGATGCCCCGCCAGGCGCAACTGCCAGTACTCGCCGCAGGCCTCGAAGCCCAGTCGCAATGCCGCCTGCGTGGCACGCTCGCGCAACGGTCGAAGGCTGTGCTCGAGAACGGACCACAGGCGTTGGCGCAGAGGTGACAAAATCTGCCAGCGCAGATCCAGCGCCGCGAACTGGCGTGCTGGCGGCAGGCAGTCGCCGATACCGAGCGCGGCTGGCAATACGCTGCCGATCATTGGCAGTGCGTCTGCCAGCAGTACTTCTTCGGGAGGGAGCTGCCAGTCTCCTGCCGCCGTGGATGGCAGGTCGGCCAGCAGTGCATCGAAGGCGGCCAGGCCTTGGGCCGACAGGCCGCTGAACGGCCGCCCGGCGCTGTCGCGCTGGGCCAGTTCGAGCGCGCTACCAGCTTGCTCCCGGCGTTGCTGCATTTGCGTGAAGCGCAGGTTCAGCTGCCCAGGATCCTGCTGCCGTAGAAAACCCAGCCAGCCATGCAGCAGCGCCCAGGCCTCGGCTAGGCAGGCTTCGTCCGCCAGCTGCAACTGAACATGCCAGAGCAGCTGCCCGGCATGGGCGTAAAGTTGTTGCGCCTTGCAGTCCTGCAGCCAGCCGCGCTTGCGCAAGGCATCCAGCCAACCACCAGGCCGGCTGTCGGTGAGCTGGGCCAGTAACAATTCAAGCGCCTGTTCCGCGCCTTCCGGCACGCTGTCATGGGCGAACAGCCAGTCATGACGGGCACCCCATGCGGTTGGCTGGCGCAAAGGCGCTTCGAGCAAGGCGGGCGGTCGGTCCCGGACGGTGCCGGCGCCCTGGGTGAACAGCTCGCCGTATCGTCTGCCCAGTTGTGCCAGCTCATCCAGCGGTTGCGGGCCGACCAGGCTCAGGGTGAGCTGCCCGCCCTGGTAGTGGCGTTGATGGAACTGCCTCAGCCCTTGTTGGAAGGCGGGGCTTTCCAGCGGCAAGCTATAGCGGTTGCCGGCATGGAAAGCGCTCAGCGGATGGCGCGCCGACACCGATTGCAACAGGGTGAACTGGCGTTGGGCTTCGGGGTTGCGCGACCAGGCGATGAACTCGGCATGGATCACCTCGCGTTCGCGGCGCTGGCTCTCGATGGCAAAGTCCGGCTCGGCGAGCATCTGGCACAGGCGCTCCAGCCCGCCGGCCAGCGCCGCGGGCGGCACTTCGAAGAAGAAGTCGGTGGTGCGCTCGCGGGTGCTGGCGTTGACCTGGCCACCCAGGCTTTGGACGTAGCGCATCAGGCCGTCGTCCAACGGAAAACGCGTATTACCGAGGAAGAACAGGTGTTCGAGAAAGTGCGCCAGGCCCGGCCAGCGCGCTGGTGCGTCGTGGCTGCCGGCATGCACCCGCAGCGCTGCGGCCGCGCGCTTGAGGCGTGGCGCGTGGCGCAGGGTCAGGTGCAGGCCGTTGGCGAGGGTGAGGTGGCGAATGGTGTCGGACATGACGCCATGCTAGCGCGCAATGCCGAGGTTGTCTGTTCTGGCCCTGCGGCTGTCAATTCAGGTCCCGACGCAGGTCCGCCAAGTAGGGAAACGCTTCCCGCCCTTTCAATACCCGCTCGCGTTGCAGATCTGCCAGCAACAGTCCTTCCTCGTGGTCGGCCATCGCCAGTACATCGCCGTCCGGCCCGATGATGCTGCTCTGCCCGCAATACTGGATCTCGCCCTCGCTGCCGCGGTAGTTGGCGTATACCAGGTAGCACTGGTTCTCCTGCGCCCGCGAGCGCACGGTCACCTGGCAGACGAAGTCGTAGGGCGCCATGTTTGCCGTCGGCACCAGGATCAGCTCGGCGCCGTTCAGCGCCAGGCGCCGGGCGTTCTCCGGGAACTCGATGTCGTAGCAGATCAGCATGCCGACCTTCCAGCCCTCCAGCTCGACGACCGGGAAGTGATCGCCGCCCGGGCTGAACATCGAGCGGTCCAGCTCACCGAACAGGTGGGTCTTGCGGTAGTTGCACAGGCTGCGGCCATGGGCGTCGATCAGTTGCACGCTGTTGTAGATCGCCCCGTCCTCGGCCCGCTCGGGGTAGCCATAGACGATGGCGATGCGGTGCGCCTGGGCAATCTCGACGACGCTCATCGCCGAGGGGCCGTCCTCGGCCTCGGCCAGGCGTTCCACCTGGTCCAGGCCGATGTTGTAGCCGCTGAGGAACATCTCCGGGCACACCAGCAACCGGGCGCCGCGGGCAGCGGCAAGCTGGGCCTGGTGCTGCAGGCGCGCGAGGTTGCCGGGCACGTCCAATGGCTTTGGCGTGCCCTGGTACAGGGCGATGCGCATGGCGCTACTCCTTCGCTCAGTCGGCCAGGGCGATCGGACCGATCTGGTGGAACACATCGCCCGGGCCGGGGTTGTCCGGGTGGGTCTGGCCACCGAAGTGGTTGATGATACCCCACACGGCATTGAGCGAGGTCTGCACCGCGCCTTCGACCCAGGCCGGGGTCCACGATACGTCGTCACCGGCGATGAAGATGCCGCGCTGCTCGGCGGGCATGTCGGCCTGCATGAAGTGCGCGTACATGCGCTGGTTGTAGCGGTAGTGGCCCGGCAGCGCGCCCTTGAAGGCACCGAGGAAGTGCGGGTCGGCCTCCCACGAGATGGTGATCGGATCGCCGATGATATGCCCGGCGATATCGGTCTTGGGGTAGATCTTCTTCAGCGCGTCGAGAGCCAGTTGCACGCGCTTTTCGGTCGGGTGCGGCAGCATCTTCAGGGCGTCGCTCATCCAGGCGTAGGACAGGCAGATCACCCCCGGCTTGTCGTCGCCGTTGTCGAACAGGTAGGTGCCGCGGGTCAGGCGGTCGGTGAGGGTCATGCTCATCAGGTCGCGACCGGTCTGCGGGTCCTTGTCCTTCCAGAACGGGCGATCGACCATGACGAAGGTCTTCGACGACTGCATGTAGCGGGTGCGGTCCAGGGCCATCCACATTTTCTGCGAGAACAGCGACTCTTCGCAGTCGATCTGGGTGGTCAGCAACCAGCTCTGGCAGGTGGTGAGCACAGCAGCGTAGTGGCGCACGTCACCGTAGTTGTCAGTGACCGCCAGGCGCCCATCGCTGGCGCGGGCGATGCGCTTGACCCCGGTGCGCGGCGCGCCGCCATGCAGCGTACTGAGGCTGGTGCCCGCCGGCCAGTGGGCGCAGCGCTCCGGTACATGGCGCCAGATGCCTTGGGGCACCTGCTCGACGCCGCCGACCACCAGGTGCTGGTGGTCGTCGCAGTTGGTCATCACCACGCGGAAGATTTCCAGCATCGAGTTGGGGAAGTCCGAGTCCCAGCCGCCGGTGCCGAAGCCCACCTGGCCGAACACCTCGCGGTGCTGGAAGCTCAGCTTGGCGAACGAGCGCGAGGTGGCGACGAAGTCATAGAAAGTGCGGTCGTCCCACAGCGGCACCAGCTTGTTCCACAGGTCTTTCAGGCGTGGTACGTCGCGGTCGCGAATGGCCTGCTGAATGTCGGCGAACTGCGCGCCGCTCTCCAGGGCGTCGGCCCAGGCGTCGGCCACTTCGTGGAACAGCTGCGGCAGGTCGGCGTACTTCTCGGCGTAGTAGGTTTGGCCTTCCAGGTCGATCACCGTACTCCCTGAGGCCGGCGTCAGCGGGTTGGGGAAGGGCTTGGTCTCCAGGCCCAGCTTGTCGACGTAGTGGTAGAAGGCGGTGGACGACACCGGGAAACGCATGCCGCCCAGTTCGGCGACGATGCCGTCGGTGCCGTTGAACACCTGCGAACGCAGCCTGCCACCCAGTTTGGAAGCTTCGTACACCACGGGCTTGAGGCCCAGCTTCATCAACTCGTAGGCCGCCACCAGCCCGGCAATACCGCCACCGACGATCGCCACTTCTTCGCCATGGCGCGCCTCGGGAATGCTGCCCAGGCCGGCCGGGTGCTCCAGCCAGTCGTCGAAGGCGAAGGGAAAGTCCGGGCCGAAGATGGTGATGGGTTTCTTGCCGTCGGCGGGGTGGCGGTTTTTCTTGTTCATGTAATGACCTTGCCAGGGGCTGCGCAGGGGGCGGAGCCTGAGTATAGAGAATGCCTGGTGGCCATTTTATGAAGTGGGGTGTTCGTTATTAAGGTGAAAATCGACGTCGTTATGTGATTTGTTTCGTCTTAATGGGTTGGTCATTTTTAATAGTGACGATTTCTTGCTGAAAGGTGTTCGGCGTTGGCCTTGTGGTGTTCTTGAGATCGAGCGCCGCCCGCGCGGCGCTCGATCTCAGGGCCACTGCAAATTTTTCGTCGGGCCCGTGAAAGCGGTAGCAGTTCGGTATTTGTCAGACTATTTCCTACAGACGTGAAGTTTAACGAGACCTATCCTACAAACCCTATCGCTCCGGTCTGGCTGTGCGGGTAAACCTTCGCGGTTAACTTCAGCCGGTCACCGCATATTCGGTGATTGGGCGTGAGAACCCTCTTCCAACTTGAGCGTCGAGGCATGCGTTATGGCAGCCTTGCGTGGGCAGGCTCTTGCCTGGCCGGTTTCCAAGTTGGCCGGATTCTCACCCCGCGTACGGCTGCCACCCAATTCCCGTGAGAAGGATGCAGATGGCAGTGATCCCTGGCTCAACTTGGATATTGCGCTATGAAAAAGATCGTCCCCGACCCACCCCTCGCCCTGAACCCAACCACCGAGCAGTCCTTCTGCTCCTGCCAGTCCAGTCATCCCCCCATCTTTACCGTACGCCCCGGCGTCGATGCCGCCGACGCCCTGGTTCACGCCAGCATGCTGGCTCGGGCCATCCAGGAAATCGCCGACGACTACGCCCAGCACCATGCCCCCGAGGCGGGGCGGGCGATGATCTGGTCGATCCTGCATTCGGCGGAAACGGTACGGGCGCTGCTGGAAGGGCTGCTCGACGCGATGGAGGCCTGAGGGCCTCAGCCTGGCTGCCCGCGGTCCACCTTGCTGCTGAGGATGATCGACGTGGTGGTCTTCTCCACCCCGTCGAGGCTGCCGATCAGGTCGAGCAACTGGTCCAACTGCTCCGGTGAGTCGCTGAGCAGCCAGGCTACGTAGTCGAATTCGCCACTGACCGCGCACAACTGCTGGACCTGCCCCATGGCGCTCAGGTGGCGCACGATGTCCTTGCCCGAGCGCGGCTGTGCCTTGATCCCCACGTACGCCTGCAGGCCGCCGCCGATCAGGCGCTGCCCCAGGCGCACGCCATAGCCGGTGATCACCTTGTTGCGTTCCAGGCGTTCGAGGCGCGAGTTCACCGTGGTACGGGCGATCCCCAGTTGGCGGGCGAGCGTGGCGACGCTTTCGCGGGCGTTGATCTGCAACAGGGAGATCAACTGGCGATCGATGGCGTCGAGGGTGATGGAGGAGGTGGCCGGCATGGTAGGTCTCTTTTGTCGAGCTGCTAGCCTATGCAAGCGCGACCGATTCGCGCAAGGCGCCCAGGGCTGGCATTACGTTGGCAAGGCGGTACGATAGCGGGCCGCTGCCGCTCGGCAGCCTGGACCATGGCAGGAGTGATTGACCCATGAAGTTCAAGGACTGGTACTGGCGGCGATGGATTCGCCAACACGGTTGCAAGGTGAGTACGGGCATTTCCAAGTTCGGCAAGCGCGCCAGGCTGGCGCTCGAGGCCGAAGTGCGCATCGGCGATGTGGCGGTCAGCGCCACCACCCTGGATGTCTCGATCGGGGCTCACACCTATATCCGCAGCGGCGGCTCGCTGCAGGTGGTCGAATCGATCGGGCGCTACTGCTCCATCGGCAGCGCGGTGGTCATCGGCCAGGAAAAATACGCTCATCCCACCGACTGGCTGAGTTCCCACCCTTTCCAGTTCACCGGCACCCAGTGGCAATACGAGCCGCCGAGCACGCCGGCACGCATTGGCCATGACGTGTGGATCGGCGAAGGCGCGATGATCATGGAGGGGGTCGAAGTGGGCACGGGCGCGATTGTCGCCACTCGCGCTCTGGTGACTCGGGACGTGCCGCCCTATGCCGTGGTGGCGGGCTTTCCAGCCAAGGTCGTGCGTTATCGATACCCGGAAGAGATGATCGAGCGTCTGCTCGCATCGCGCTGGTGGGAGCGCGATACCCGGCAGTTGCTGGAGCTGCCGCTGCACGACCCTGCCGCCTGTCTTGACCGGATTACCGGGCTGGATGAGGCAAGTTACACGAGGATCGAAATTTCGCGGCGTGGCTGCAAGGTGCTGGCGTCGGCTTGAATCGTCCAGAGACGTTTACGACCGGGGCTGCTGCGCAGCCCTGATCGGATTTGATCAACGTGATGCGCTGGTCTGCGCCGTGGCGCAAGGCGACTTCAGGCCAGCAGTCATGCTCTCGACGTTGTCGAGCATCTGGTTGCCTTTGTTGACCTTCTGCGCGTTCTCCGCAAGCTGCATGCGCTGGTCATAAGTGGCCGAGGTGCCATTCATGCTGTTCTTGGTTTCGAGCACGGAGTTGGCGATGCTGAGCAGGCTGCGGCCGGTGGAGATCAGGTTGTCGGTCGTACTGGGGGTGCAGGGTGCGTTGCCGCCGGCCATCTGGCTTGGCTGCTGGCCCTGGTTGTAGGAGCCCGGTGCCACGCAACCTGCGAGCGTGGCCAGCATCGGTACAACGAGCAGGGTCCCAAGCGTTCCTTGGATGTTCATGTGACGTTCCCTCGATCACTGGGCTCCGACCCGGTGCCGAAGCGATGGAGGAATTCTAGAAACGCGGCCGTGATGGCGAAATAGAACGGGTGTGCTAAAGGCACTTTGCCGCTGGTCAGAGCGACCCGAGCTACAAATCCAGGGGAAGCTGGGCACTGTAGCGCCAGTGTATTGTTTTTTGTACCGCGGAGCGGTCAGGTTTTTCGGCCATGACGTTGTTCTCCTGGTAAAAATGTGATCAAGGTTGTTGCAAGGTGGCAATTGCACACCTAAGATGCCCGCCTTCTCTCACCCGACAGCAAAGGAGGTACATCATGCAACAGTTGATCACCCTTTGCAGGTCGCGCCTGGCTTGATCGCATTCGCCGCTACTCGTTAGCGGTACCGCAACGCCCGGCCTCTGGCCTGCCAATCCGAACATCTTTTCGTTTCAACCCATCAGGATTGGACTATGGGCACTTGCATTCGCAATTTGTCCGACGGCGCCGTATTGGTCGCCGCGGACGACACCTGGATCGAAGGAAAAGCGATCCAACAACTCGAAACCACCGCTCGCCTAAGGGGCATGCATCGGGTGGCCGGCATGCCGGACCTGCACCCGGGGCGTGGCTATCCGGTCGGCGCGGCATTCTTTTCCGTGGGGCGTTTGTACCCGGCGCTGGTCGGCAATGACATCGGCTGTGGCATGGCGCTGTGGCGCACGGACATCCCGACCGCCAAGCTGCATCTGGACAAGCTGGAGAAACGCCTTGGCAACCTCGACCTGCCGCTTGACGAGACGTGGCAGGAGGCCGTCGCCAGCTTCGGTTTGCCTGCCACGGGGCACGAGCGTTCTCTAGGCACCATTGGTGGTGGTAACCACTTCGCCGAGCTGCAGCAACTCGATGAAAACTACGACGATGCGGCCCTGACAGCCTTGGGCATCGAGCGCAAACACCTGCTGTTGCTGGTGCACAGCGGCTCGCGTGGTTTGGGCGAGGCGATCTTGCGTGAGCAGGTCGACCTGTTCGGTCATCACGGACTGGAGGCGGGCAGCGAGGCCAGCACTCATTACCTGGGCCGGCACGACGGCGCGCTGCGTTTTGCCGAAGCCAACCGTCAGTTGATTGCCCGGCGCATGCTCGACCGCTTGCGTGCCGATGGCGATGTACTGCTCGACATCAACCACAACCTGGTGTCGCCAGCGCAGGTCGACGGGCTCGATGGTTGGCTGCATCGCAAAGGCGCCACACCTTCGGATCAGGGGGCGGTGGTGATCCCTGGTTCGCGCGGCGACTACAGCTACTTGGTACAGCCGATCGCCGACGAGCGCAGCCTGTTGTCCCTGGCCCATGGCGCCGGACGCAAATGGATGCGCAGCGAGTGCAAGGAGCGCCTCGCCTCGCGCTACAGCGTCGAGCAACTGAGTCGTACGGCACTAGGCAGCCGCGTGATCTGCGCCGACCGGGCGCTGATCTACGAGGAAGCGCCGGAGGCCTACAAGGCTATCGACTCGGTGGTGGGTGCCTTGCGTGAAGCGGGGTTGGTTCGCGTGCTGGCACGACTGAAACCGGTGCTCACCTACAAGACGCGCGGAGGGTGCTGCTGATGATCCTACTGCAACTCTCGGCGGCTCAGGGGCCGGAAGAATGTGCCCTGGCAGTGGCCAAGGCATTGCTCAGGCTGCAGGCCGAAGCGGATGCCCAGGCCGTGGCGGTACGGATACTCGAACAAGAGCCGGGGCCGCGGCGCGGCACCTTGCGCTCGGTGTTGCTGGCACTGGATGGCGAGCAGGCCGAGCGCCTGGCGGATCACTGGACGGGCTCGCTGCAATGGACGTGCAGCAGTCCGTACCGGCCGGCGCATGCGCGCAAGAACTGGTTTTTTGGGGGCGCACGGTTTGCGCCACCGGCACCGGAATTGGCGAGCGAGATCCACTTCGAGACCTTGCGTTCGTCCGGGCCGGGTGGTCAGCATGTCAACACCACCGACTCGGCAGTGCGCGCCACGCACCTGGCCAGCGGCGTCAGCGTCAAGGTACAGAGCGAGCGTAGCCAGCACGCCAACAAGCGCTTGGCGCTGCTGCTCATCGGTCAACGCCTGGCGCAACAGGCAGAGCAGGTCGACAGCGAACTGCGCGCGGAGCGGCGGTTGTTCCATCACCGCATCGAGCGTGGCAATCCACGTCGGGTGTTTCGTGGCGAGCGCTTCGAGCCGGCTGACGAGTAGATTGTGTGCGAATAGTCGTCTAGCAAAAGTCAGGCCGGGCGGCGTAGGCGATGCCGGCCCCACAAAAACGGATGAGGAAAGGACCCGGCTCGCACTCGGGTTTACGAGTTGCAAATGAGCATTCCGTATCTGAGGCGATCCCGCCAAAAACGCAAAAGCCGCGCAATGCGCGGCTTCGAAGATGGTGGGCCCACACGGACTCGAACCGTGGACCAAAGGATTATGAGTCCTCTGCTCTAACCAACTGAGCTATAGGCCCTCAGCAAGTGGGCAGGATTATAACGAGGGTTTAGATAGCGTGCCATCCGAAAGATCCGTTTGTGCTATGCGAAGAAAGGTCGCCGCGAATTCGTCCGGGGGCAGGGGCAGGCTGACGATGTAGCCCTGGATCTGCTCGCAACCTTCGGCGGCTAGGAAGCGCTGCTGCGCCTGGTTCTCCACGCCTTCGGCAATGATCGTCAGTTGCATGCTGCGGCCCAGGGCGATGATGGCGCGGGCGATGGCGGCGTCGTGGGGGTCGTCGGGCAGGCCCCGAATGAACGACTGGTCGATCTTGAGGATGTCCAGCGGCAGGCGCTTGAGGTAGCTGAGCGAGGAGTAGCCGGTGCCGAAGTCGTCGATGGCCAACTGCACGCCCAGTTGCTTGAGCTGGTGCAGCACGCTCAGCGCCTCCTCGGCCTGGCTCATGATGAAGTTTTCGGTGATCTCCAGTTGCAGGTCGCCCGCCTTGAGCTGGTAGCTGCGCAGCAGTTGCTCGATGCGCCGGGCCAGGTTGGGTTGGCGCAGCTGGGCGCCAGCGAGGTTGATCGAGAGCGGGCCGAAGGCGTGGTAGGTCTTCTTCCAGCTGTGCATCTGCCGGCAGGCCTGCTCCAGTACCCAGTCGCCAAGTTGGAGAATGGTGCCGTTCTCCTCGGCCAGGTGAATGAACTGCTCGGGCGGCACGTCGCCGAAGGTTGGGTGGGTCCAGCGAATCAGTGCCTCGGCGCCCACCAGGCTCTGGGTCTTGAGGCTGAACTTGGGCTGGTAGCACAGGCTCAGTTCATTGCGCTCGATGGCGCGGCGCAGTTCGTGTTCCAGGGCGATGCGCTCGCTGGCCTGGGTGGTCAGTTCGCGGGTGTAGGCCTCTACCCGGTTGCGGCCCTTGGCCTTGGAGCGGTACATGGCGGCGTCGGCGTTGCGGATCAGGTTGGCGACATCGGTGCCGTCTTGTGGGTAAAGGCTGATACCGATGCTGGCGCTGGTGAAGAACTCGTGCTCGCCGGCCTGGAACGGTGCGTGGAAGCCGGCCAGCAGCTTGTTGGCGATGGCGATGGCGCTGGCATCGCTGGGCTTGTGCAATCCGGGCAAAAGGATGATGAACTCGTCGCCGCCCAGGCGGGCCACGGTGTCGACATCACGCACCTGCTCCTTGAGGCGCTGGGCGATGCCCTTGAGCAACAGGTCGCCCACCGGGTGGCCGAGGCTGTCGTTGATGTGCTTGAAGCGGTCGAGGTCGAGGAACAGCACCGCGCCCTGGCGGTTGGATACCTGGGCGCAGCTGAGCGCGGCCTGCAGGCGGCTTTCGAACAGGGCGCGATTGGGCAGGCCGGTCAACGGGTCGTGATGGGCTTGGTAGTCGAGCTTGGCCTGGGCGTGCTTGATACTGGAAATGTCGGCGAAAACGGCGACGAAGTGGGTGATCTCGCGTTCGTGGTTGCGCACGGCGCTGATGGTCAGCCAGCCGGGGTAGAGTTCGCCGTTCTTGCGTTTGTTGTAGATCTCGCCTTGCCAGTGGCCTTCCGCGGTCAACTGGTGCCACATGGCGACGTAGAAGGCGCTGTCGTGCTGGCCGGAGGCGAGCAGTCGCGGAGTCTGGCCGAGGGCTTCGATCTCGCTGTAGCCGGTGATTTCGCTGAACGCGCGGTTGACCGCGCTGATGCGCTGGTCGGTGTCGGTTATCAGCACGCCCTCGGCGGTGTTCTCGAACACCGTGGCGGCCAGTTGCAGCTTCTCCTGCATCAGGTGGCGTTCGGTGATATCGCGGGCGATGGTCAGCATACAGTCGACGCCGCCGATCGGCAGTGGCCGGGCGGACAGTTCACAGAGGCGGATCTGTCCGTCGCTGCGGCGGATATGGCAGCTGAAATCGCGCACGAAACCGTCACGCTGTAGTTGATCGACCAGGCGTTGGCGCTCGTTGAGGTCGACCCAGATACCCAGGTCCAGCGAGGTCTGGTCGACCGTTGGGCTGATGTCGTAGCCGGTGAGGCGGCAGAAGCCTTCGTTGACCTCCAGCAGCAGGCCGTCGCTCTGGCGTGACAGCAACAGGCCATCGGGTGAGGCGTGGAAGGCCTTGGCGAACTTCTCCTCGGAGGTCTGCAGTTGCTGCTGGGTTTCCTTCAGCTGGCTGATATCGCGGATCGCCACAACCAGTGCCGGCATGCCGTCGAGGTCGAAAGTCTCGGCCGAGGTCAGGCCGGTGAACAACTCGCCGTTGTTGCGGCGAAAGGTCATCTCCAGGTTGCGGATGCCGCCGCGATGCAGGCGCTCGAGCAGGGCCGGGCCGGTACCGGCCACGCCCCACAGGCCGAGCTCGGTGGCGGTGCGGCCGATCACTTGCGCCGGACTCAGGCCGATCAGTTCCTCGAAGGCTTCGTTTACCTCCAGCAGGCAGCCGTCGCTGTGCCGGGCGATGATCAGGATGTCCGGGCACTGCTGGAACACCGAGGCGAACTTCTGCTCCGACAGGCGCAGGGCATCTTCGGTGTGCTTGGTTTCGCTGATGTCGATCATCAATCCGCGCATCAGCGACTTGTGGCCATGTTCGATCATGCTGACGATGTTGCGCACCCATAGGGTATGGCCGTCGGCGCGGATCACCCGGTAGTCGAGGCTGTGGTCGCGCCCGGCGGCTGTTTCGCTGTCGCAGTAGGCCTGCGCCCACAGGGCATCTTCCGGGTGCAGGATGCTGCGCCAGAAGCCCGGTTTGAGCCATTCTCCCGTCGGGTAGCCGAGCAGGTCCTCGGCGTGCGGCGACACATAGCTGTAGCTGAAGTCGTTGGCATCGGCCTCCCAGGCCACTGCTGACAGGCTCTCGATCAGGCCGCGGTAATGATACTCGCTGCTGCGCAGTTCCTGTTCCAGGGCGATGCGCCGGGAAATCTCCGAACTCAGCCGGCGGTTGATGCGGATCACCACCGCCAGGATGGCCATCAGCACCATCACGGCTGGCAGGCCGTAGAGCAGCACGTCGTGCCAGAAAGTCCGCTGGTCGACGACGTTGCCCACCCAGCGCTGCTGAATGTGGCTGACTTCGCTGCTGCTCATGTCGGCCATGACCTTGTCGAGGATGCCGACGAGCATCTTCTGTTCCCGCGGCACGGCCATGGCCAACTGGTAGCGGTACGGCGTTTCACCGCTTACATACAAGCCGTCGAGCTTGAGCTGGCGCAGGCTCCAGATGCTCGAAGCGAGGTCGCCGACCACGGCGTCCACCTCGTCGGTAGCCAAGGCCTGCAAGGTGGAACTGACATTGGGCATGGCCACCAGGTTGAGGTCCGGGTGGTGGGTGCGCAGCAGCTCATGGGGGGCGTAGTTCTCCACCACGGCGATCTTCAGGCCGTAAAGGTCCTTGAGGTTGCGCGGTTGCGCGCCGCCGGAGTGGGCGAGGATGACGATCGGGAAGTCCAGGTAAGGGCGGGTGAAGGCCAGGTAGCCCTGCCGCTCCGGTGTGGACATGATACCGGGCAGCAGATCGAGCCGGTTGCTGCGTGCCTGCGCGAGGACTTCGGTCCAGCTGCTGGGCTCGATCGGCTTGAGGGTGATCCCCAGGCGTTCCTGGATCAGGGCGATGTAATCGGCGGCCAATCCCTGGTAGCGACCTTCCTGGTCGCGGAATTCGAACGGCGGCCATGAAGCATCGACGCCCAGGCGCAGCTGCGGGTGGGCGCTGAGCCAGGCTTGTTCCTCGTCGGTCAGGGTCAGGGCGCCGGCCGTTGTGTTCCAGGTGAGCAGGAGCAGCAACAGGAAGGCCGGCATCATGGGCATAGCGGCCTCTCGAACAGGGGGTCTGATTCGAGTGTAGACGGGCATTCCGCCCGCTGGGTAGACAGTGGTAACGACCTTCCGTCACATAAGAAAAACCCCGGCCTGGGCCGGGGTTCGTCTTTACTCGTCGAGGAAGGAGCGCAGATGCTCGCTTCGCGTCGGGTGGCGCAGCTTGCGCAGCGCCTTGGCTTCGATCTGACGGATCCGCTCGCGGGTCACATCGAACTGCTTGCCGACTTCTTCGAGGGTGTGGTCGGTGTTCATGTCGATGCCGAAACGCATGCGCAGCACCTTGGCTTCGCGTGCGGTCAGGCCCGAGAGCACGTCACGGGTTGCTTCCTTGAGGCTTTCGACCGTGGCCACGTCGATCGGGGACTGCATGGTGGAGTCCTCGATGAAGTCGCCCAGGTGCGAATCTTCGTCGTCACCGATCGGGGTTTCCATGGAGATCGGCTCTTTGGCGATCTTCAGTACCTTGCGGATCTTGTCCTCAGGCATTTCCATGCGTTCGCCCAGCTCTTCCGGGGTCGGTTCGCGGCCCATTTCCTGCAGCATCTGGCGGGAAATACGGTTGAGCTTGTTGATCGTCTCGATCATGTGCACTGGGATACGGATGGTGCGCGCCTGGTCGGCGATCGAGCGGGTGATCGCCTGGCGGATCCACCAGGTGGCGTAGGTCGAGAACTTGTAGCCGCGACGGTATTCGAACTTGTCCACCGCCTTCATCAGGCCGATGTTGCCTTCCTGGATCAAGTCGAGGAATTGCAGGCCGCGGTTGGTGTACTTCTTGGCGATCGAAATCACCAGACGCAGGTTCGCCTCGACCATTTCCTTCTTGGCGCGACGAGCCTTGGCCTCGCCGATGGACATGCGGCGGTTGACGTCCTTGATCTCGGCGACGGTCAGGCCGGTCTCGGTCTCGAGGTCGATCAGTTTCTGCTGGCAGGCGACGATGGCGGCGTTTTTCTCACCCAGGGCGGCGGCCCATTTGGTGTTGCGCTTGGCCAGGTCACCGGACCAGGTCTGGTCGGTCTCGTTGCTCGGGAACAGGCGCAGGAAGTCGGCACGCGGCATGCGCGCGTCACGCACGCACAGTTGCATGATGGCGCGTTCTTGCTGGCGCAGGCGATCCAGGGCGCCGCGTACGCGTTCGACCAGAACGTCGAACTGCTTCGGCACCAGCTTGATCGGCATGAACAGGTCGGCCAGCGCCTGCATGGCGCCGATGCTGTCCTTATGGCCTCGACCGTGCTTCTTCAGCACTTTGAGGGTATCGACCAGCTGATCCTTGACTGCACCGAAACGCTGGGCGGCAACGACCGGGTCCGGACCGCTTTCGGTCTCTTCCTCGTCATCGCCATCGGCGTTTTCTTCGTCTTCGTCGTCGCTTTCTTCCTTCGCGGCAGCGGCCTTGGCACCTGGGATCGGTACTTCTTCGGTCGGTGCGGCGATGTTGTCGTCAGGGTCGATGTAACCGCTGAGAACGTCGGACAGACGGCCACCTTCGGAGGTGACACGGTCGTATTCGCCGAGGATGTAGTCGACAGTACCCGGGAAGTGAGCGATGGCGCCCATGACTTCACGGATGCCTTCCTCGATACGCTTGGCGATTTCGATCTCGCCTTCGCGGGTCAGCAGCTCGACGGTACCCATTTCGCGCATGTACATGCGCACCGGGTCGGTCGTGCGGCCAATATCGGTCTCGACAGCCGCCAATGCGGCGGCGGCCTCTTCGGCTGCGGCCTCATCAGTGTCGGCTTCCGCCAACAACAGGGCATCCGCATCCGGAGCACTCTCGAATACGTTGATCCCCATGTCGTTGATCATGCGGATGATGTCTTCCACCTGCTCCGGATCTGAAATATCCTCTGGCAGGTGGTCGTTGACCTCCGCGTAAGTCAGGTAGCCCTGCTCACGACCGCGGGTGATCAACTCTTTGATACGAGATTGCTGTTGCGCTTTTCCGGACATAACACCCTATCCACTGAAGGTCTTGGCGGGCAAAAAACAAGCCGAGGATTATACCCGAGCATGGACCTCACGCGCCAGATGAGGTCGGGGTTTGTGCGGGAACATTCCTGCTTAACAGGACGAGCAGCTGAGATTTTTCCTCTGCGCTCAACTCACTTAGACGCGCTTTCCTGAGCAGATGTTCCAGGCTGCGCTCGCGCTGGCGAGCGGACAAGCTAGTTATAGTGTCGAAAAACTGTTGTTCAAGGTTGTCGGCATCGATCAACCATTCCTTTTCCGCCAGGGCGCGTAGCAGGCGACCCTGTTCGGTCCCGTGCCAGCGCGCAATCAGCTGCATTGAGCTTAGCTTAGGATTCTTCTGTGCGGCCTCGATCAGGGCCACCAGCAGCTGGCTGTAGAGTTGCTCTTCGTCGGCGAAGTGGCTGGCGTCCTCGACCTTGCCGGCCAGCAGCGGGTGATGCAGCAAGGTGCGCAGGGCCGAGAGCGTCGGTGGCTCCACTGGCGCGGGTACCCGTGGTGGCGCCTCGCCGCGCTGGCCATCGCGCTGCCACGGCTTGCCACCTTTCTTGTCCCAGGGTTTGCCGTCCCACTGCTTTTTGCCGCCACCTTTGTTCGGCGTCCAGGGGCGTTGCTCCTGATGTGGTGCGGCATAGTCGGGCTGGTAGTGCATGTCGCCATGGTCTGGCACGTAGCTTGCCATCGCGTCGTAGTCGTAGCCGGGGTCGTAATCCGGCGCGCTGGGTGCTGGCGCGCTCTGGGCCAGTTGCTCCATCTGCTGCGGGTCGAGGCCGGTGATGTCTTTCAGGCGGTTGCGCATCAGTTGGCGCAGATTGGCGCCCGGGACCTTTTCGATCAGCGGTGCGGCCAGCGTCACCATGTGCGCCTTGCCTTCCAGCGAGCGCGGGTCGGCCTCGTTGCTCAACTGCTCGAAGAAATAGTCGGCCAGTGGCTGGGCGTGCTGGTTGATGCGGGCCTGGAAGGCATCGGTGCCTTCGGCGCGCACCAGGCTGTCCGGGTCTTCGCCTTCGGGCAGGAACAGGAAGCGTGCACGGCGACCGTCCTGCAGGCTCGACAGGGTCGCCTCCAAGGCGCGCCAGGCGGCCTTGCGGCCGGCCTGGTCGCCGTCGAAGCAGAACAGCACGCTAGGTACCACGCGGAACAGGCGCTTGAGGTGTTCCTCGCTGGTGGATGTGCCAAGGGTGGCCACCGCGTTGCGCAAGCCTTGCTGGGCGAGGGCGATCACGTCCATGTAGCCTTCGACGACGATGATCTCGTCAAGGTTGCGGTTGTGCTTGCGTGCCTCGTACAGCCCGTACAGTTCCTGGCCCTTGTGGAACACCGGGGTTTCCGGGGAGTTCAGGTACTTGGGCTTGTCGTCGCCCAGCACCCGGCCGCCGAAGGCTATGACCCGGCCGCGGCTGTCGCGGATCGGGAACATCACCCGGTCGCGGAAGCGGTCATAGCGCTTGCCGCTTTCGGCGTTCTCGATCAGCAGGCCGGCGTCGATCATCACCTTCTGTTGCAGCGAGTCGGCTCCCAGGTGCTTGAGCAGGTTGTCCCAGCCCGGCGGCGCGAAGCCCAGGCCAAAGTCGCGGGCGATCTCGCCGGACAAACCGCGCCCCTTGAGATACTCCACCGCCGCCTTGCGGGTGGCGTGGCTGCGCAGGGCCTGGCGATAGAACTCGCTGGCCGCCTCCAGCAAGGGGTACAGCGGCGAGTCGGTCGGCTGGCGTGGCTTCTGCCCGCGGCGGCCTTCCTCGCGAGGGACTTCCATGCCGGCCGCGCGGGCCAGCTCCTCGACTGCCTGGGGGAAGTCCAGGTTGTCGTGGTCCATGACAAAGCCGAGGGCATTACCCCCAGCGCCGCAACCGAAGCAGTAGTAGAACTGCTTGTCGGGGCTGACGGTGAAGGAGGGGCTCTTTTCCTTGTGGAACGGACAGCAGGCGGAAAGATTCTTGCCGGTTTTTTTCAGCTGGATGCGCGAACTCACCACATCGACGATGTCGGTGCGGTTGAGAAGGTCATCGATAAAACTCTGGGGAATCAGCCCGGCCATGGCAGCCTCGTCATCTGGCAACTGGCAAGTCTAAACGCTTGTGCGCGGGTTTGGCGTGGGGTGTCGCAGGAAGAGGTGTGTGCTCGTCGGTAGCCGGTGAGGGCTCGTCAGAAAAGACGTGCACGCCTGGCCAAAGACCAGTTCTGACGCGTTGAGGCAGGTTGCCCATGGCTTTTGCCGGGGCGCCCCAGGCGCATGGCCAAGGGTTTCAAGCAACCGCTACCATAAGCCCAGCACGAGGCCGGGCATGGCAGAAGCTTTGCGTAGAACGGCTGTACTTAGTACAGACGAACGGCGCGGCGCTGTTCGCGCTGAACTTTCTTCGCGTGACGCTTAACAGCGGCAGCGGCTTTGCGCTTACGCTCGGCGGTCGGCTTCTCGTAAAACTCGCGGCTACGAACTTCAGCCAGTACACCGGCTTTTTCGCAGGAGCGCTTGAAACGACGCAGAGCTACGTCGAAGGGTTCGTTCTCTTTAACTTTGACGGCTGGCATCCAGGGCTACCTTAATTCATTACCGGGGTAGACGTGCTCCTGGCAAAACATAAGGTGTGCTGGAGAACGTCGGTTTTCAAGGGTTGCGGATGTTAACCCTTAGCTGGCCGGAATGCAAAGCCTCTGATCGAAAACCGCTGGTCGGCATCGGGCACGGGGACTATCATGCGCGCCTTCGAATTCAGCCTCCACAAGGCACGGACCCATGCTAGTACTGGGATTGGAAACATCCTGCGACGAAACTGGCGTCGCATTATACGACAGTGAGCGCGGCCTGCTGGCCGACGCGCTGTTCAGCCAGATCGACCTGCACCGCGTCTATGGCGGCGTGGTGCCCGAGCTCGCCTCGCGCGATCACGTCAAACGCATGCTGCCCCTGATTCGCCAGGTGCTGCAGGAGGCCGACTGCGTCGCTACCGAGATCGACGCCATCGCCTACACCGCAGGCCCGGGCCTGGTCGGCGCGCTGTTGGTGGGCGCCTCTTGCGCCCAGGCACTGGCGTTCGCCTGGGATATTCCGGCGATTGGCGTGCACCATATGGAGGGCCATCTGCTGGCGCCGATGCTCGAAGAGCAGCCGCCGCAGTTTCCGTTCGTCGCTTTGTTGGTTTCAGGTGGCCATACCCAACTGGTTCGGGTCGATGGTATCGGCCAGTACGAACTGCTGGGCGAGAGCCTGGACGACGCGGCTGGCGAGGCGTTCGACAAGACCGCCAAGCTGATCGGCCTCAATTATCCGGGTGGCCCCGAGATCGCCCGCCTGGCCGAACAAGGCACGCCTGGGCGCTTCGTGTTCCCGCGGCCGATGTGCGACCGCCCCGGCCTGCAGTTCAGCTTCAGTGGCCTGAAGACCTTTGCCCTGAATACCTGGCAGCAATGCCGCGATGCCGGGGACGACAACGAGCAAACCCGTTGCGACGTGTCGCTGGCGTTCCAGCAGGCGGTGGTGGAGACTCTGACCATCAAGTGCAAGCGCGCCCTCAAGCAGACCGGCCTCAAGCGCCTGGTCATCGCCGGCGGCGTGAGCGCCAACAAGGCCTTGCGTGTTTCGTTGGAAGAGATGCTGGCGAGCATCAAGGGCAATGTCTACTACGCCCGCCCACGCTTCTGCACCGACAACGGTGCGATGATTGCCTATGCCGGTTGCCAGCGTCTGTTGGCCGGGCAGCAACAGGACCTGGCGATCAGCGTGCAGGCGCGCTGGCCGATGGAGCAGTTGCCGGCAGTATGAGGTGAGCCGGGCTTGTGCGAGCGCATCAGAAGTGGCGTTCGCGCCCGGCGAACAGGTCACGCAGGTTGCGGCGGTGGCGCCACACGATCAGCACCGTCAGCACGGTCATCGGCAGCAGCGCTTCAGGCTCGCGCCAGGCCAGCAAGGGCAGCGTCAGCGGTGTGGCGATCAACGCCGCGAGCGAGCTGGTGCGGGTCAGGTAGAAGGTCAGCAGCCAGGCGCCGATGGCCAACAGGGCGGCTGGAAAGTACAGGGCCATGAGCATGCCGGCGGCGGTGGCCACGCCTTTGCCGCCCTTGAAGCGGAAGTACACCGGGAACAGGTGACCGAGCACCGCGCAGATGCCTACCCAGGCCTGCTCTTGCTGGTCGAGCCCGGCCAGGCGTGCCAGCAGCACGGGCAACATGCCCTTGCACAGGTCGCCGAGCAGCGTCAGGATCGCCAGTTTGCGGCCCGCCAGGCGTAGCATGTTGGTGGCGCCGGCATTGCCGGAACCGCTGGAGCGCGGGTCGGGGCTGCCACTGAGGCGGCTCAGGACAATGGCGAAGGACAGAGAGCCGAGCAGGTAGGCAAGCAGCGCCAGTGACCAAAACATGCTAACTATTCCGGGCGAGGACGCCCTGATTCTAACGGCGCCCGTCGCCCTTGTCGTGCTGTGGAGAGAAGTGCTTGGACAGAGTGTTCATCGAAGGCCTGGAAGTCGATACCGTGATCGGCGCCTATGACTGGGAGCGGGATATTCGCCAGTGCCTGCGCCTGGACCTGAGCTTCGCCTGGGACAACCGCCCGGCGGCGGCCGGTGACGACCTGTCGCTGGCACTGGACTATGCCAGTGTCTCGGCACGTATCCAGGCGTTCGCCGAACAGGCCCGTTTCGAGCTGGTCGAGACCTTCGCCGAGCGCTTGGTCACGGTGTTGATGGCGGAATTCAACATTCCCTGGGTGCGCCTGAAACTCACCAAGCCGGGCGCGGTACCGGCGGCCCGTGGTGGTGTTGGCGTGGAGATCGAGCGCGGATGTCTCTGAGCACGGTATACCTTGGGCTGGGCAGCAACATCGAGCGTGAGCGGCACTTGTGCGCCGGGCTCGATGCCCTCGCCGGCATCCTCAAAGACATGCAGTGTTCCGCGGTGTTCGAGAGCCAGGCCGTGGGGATCAAGAGTGGCCCGTTCTACAACCTGGTGGTGCGCGGGCGCACCGAACTGCCGCTGCTGGAACTTGACCGCCGGCTCAAGTTCATCGAGGCCGACAATGGCCGCTACGCGCCGGACCGCAAGGGGCTGCCGCTGGATATCGACGTACTGATGTTCGATGAACTGTGCGGGACCTTCGATGGCCTGGTGCTGCCGCGCGCGGAGATCCTGAAGAACGCCTTCGTGCTTTGGCCGCTGTCGCTGCTGGCTGCGGAGCTGGTGCACCCGGGCGAGGGCAAGTCCATGGGGCAGTTGTGGCGCGAAGCGCGCATCGAGCAGGTACTGGCGCCGGTACCGTTCGAATGGCGCGGGTTGCAGTTGACCCCCGCTTAAGCCAGCGCCGGCCTCTTCGCGGATCTGCCTGCGAAGAGGCCGGGCAGATCAAGCTGCCTTATAGGCTTCGAGCGCCTTCAGCCGCTCACCTTTAAGCGCTTCGCCTAGGCCCTGGCCGGCAAGCCCGGCGTCCAGCAACGGCTTCACATCCACGGCACGCGCCGCTTCAGCGGCCCCGCGCAAGTACTCGCCTTGTGGATAACCTGAACCCAACGCCGCCATCTCGCAGACGGCGATGAAGTCCTCGAAGCGCTGCGGCCGTCGGTACACGTCGAACTTCTGCAACATTTCCAGCAGGCTTGCAGGCTCCAGCTGCGCAGCCTGGTCTGCGCGCTCGGCAAACTCCCCCACCAGCATTGCCAGTTCCTGGCATTCACGCGGGGCCTTGAAGCGCTGGTTCAGCGCCTTGAGCGCGGCAGGCGGCAGTCCGCGTAGCAGGCACGCCCAGCGCACCGCCAGTGGCTGCTGGTGCCTTGCCGCCTGGTGCAGCGCTGCCAGTGTACTGGCGCCCTCAAGCTCGGGCATCAGCTCGCTCAACCCGCCGCAGCTGCGCAGCACCTCAATGAACACCTGCGGTTCGCTTTCCATCAATGCACGCTCGATCTCCTTCCAACTGCGCTCGGCGGTCAACGCCTGCAGTTCGCCCGATTCGGCGATCTGGCGCATCAGCTGCAACGTCTCATCGGCGACACGAAAGCCCAGCGGCGCATAGCGCGCGGCAAAGCGGGCAACGCGCAGTACTCTCAGAGGATCTTCGGCGAATGCCGGGGAAACATGGCGCAGGAGACGCTGCTCGAGATCTGCCTTGCCATGGTAGGGATCGTGCAAGTTGCCGTGCTCGTCCTCGGCCATGGCATTGATGGTCAGGTCGCGACGAACCAGATCCTCCTCGAGGGTCACTTCGGGGCTCGCGTGGAAGGTGAAACCGCCATACCCGCGCCCGCTCTTGCGTTCGGTACGGGCCAGGGCATATTCCTCGCCCGTCCTGGGGTGAAGGAATACCGGAAAGTCGGCACCGACCGGGCGAAAACCCTCGGCCTGCATCTGTTCGACCGTGGCGCCGACCACCAGCCAGTCGATGTCGCTGACCGGACGGCCGAGCAGGCGGTCGCGCACGGCGCCGCCAACCTTGTAGATCTGCATGTGGAACCTCCATTACTGGCGACAGGATACCTTGTCGGCAGCAATGGAGGTGGGCTGCCGCTAGAGGTGGTGCACCACGGCCAGGTCCATGCGCCCGTAGTCGCCGGCCTCGCTGTGCTCGCCGCGTGGCGGCATGTGGTGGGTCTTCATCACCTGGTCGCCCTGAACGGTCTCCAGGTGGATATCGAAG
The DNA here is from genome assembly GCF_054062095.1 of Pseudomonas sp. TE6288. NCBI lineage: Bacteria > Pseudomonadati > Pseudomonadota > Gammaproteobacteria > Pseudomonadales > Pseudomonadaceae > Pseudomonas > Pseudomonas sp. TE6288. The sequence goes on along the minus strand of NZ_JBSSEW010000008.1, from coordinate 32,303 downwards.
CCCCACAGGCGGTGCAGGTGCTTGAGCACCTCTTCGGTGGAATCACCCAGGGGTTTGCGGTTGTGCTGCTGGTGGCGCAGGGTGAGCGAGCGGTCGCCGCGGCGATCAATACTCCAGATCTGTACGTTGGGTTCACGGTTGCCCAGGTTGTACTGGGCGGCCAGTTGCTCGCGGATGGTGCGGTAGCCGGCCTCGTCGTGGATCGCCGGGACCAGCAGGTCATCACGCTGGTCATCATCGAGGATGCTGAACAGCTTGAGGTCGCGCATCACCTTGGGCGACAGGTACTGCAGGATGAAGCTTTCGTCCTTGAAGCTGCTCATGGCGAACTTGATGGTCGAAAGCCAGTCACTGCCGGCGATGTCCGGGAACCAGCGGCGATCTTCCTCGGTAGGGGCCTCGCACATGCGACGGATGTCGGTGTACATCGCAAAGCCCAAGGCATACGGGTTGATGCCGCTGTAGTAGGGGCTGTCGAAGCCTGGCTGGAACACCACGCTGGTATGCGACTGGAGGAACTCCATCATGAAGCCTTCAGTGATCAGGCCCTCGTCGTAGAGATCGTTCATCAGCGTGTAGTGCCAGAAGGTCGCCCAACCTTCGTTCATCACCTGGGTCTGGCGTTGTGGATAGAAGTACTGGGCGATCTTGCGCACGATGCGCACCACCTCGCGCTGCCAGGGCTCGAGCAGCGGGGCGTGCTTCTCGATGAAGTAGAGAATGTTCTCCTGGGGTTCGGCCGGGAAGCGCGCATCGTCCCTGTCGCCACCCTTCTCGGCGCCCTTGGGAATGGTCCGCCAGAGGTCGTTGATCTGCCGTTGCAGGTGCTCTTCACGCTCCTTCTGCCGGCGCCGTTCCTCTTCGGCGGAGATGGGGTAGGGGCGTTTGTAGCGATCCACCCCGTAGTTCATCAGCGCATGGCAGGAGTCGATCAGGTCCTCGACGGCGTCGATGCCGTGACGCTCCTCGCACTGGGCAATGTACTGCTTGGCGAACACCAGGTAGTCGATGATCGAGCTGGCGTCGGTCCAGGTGCGGAACAGGTAGTTGCCCTTGAAGAAACTGTTGTGGCCATAGCAGGCGTGGGCGATCACCAGTGCCTGCATGCACATGGTGTTTTCTTCCATCAGGTAGGCGATGCACGGATCGGAGTTGATCACGATCTCGTACGCCAGGCCCATCTGGCCCCGACTGTAGGACTTCTCGGTGCTGAGGAACTGTTTGCCGTAGGACCAGTGGTGATAGCCCAGCGGCATGCCGACCGAGGCGTAGGCGTCCATCATCTGTTCGGCGGTGATGACTTCGATCTGGTTGGGGTAGGTATCCAGGGCATAGCGGGCGGCCAGGCGACTGATCTCGCGGTCGTAGGTCTGGATCAGCTCGAACGTCCATTCGGAGCCGGTGGAAATGGGTTGGCGTCTCTGCTCTCTGGCGGTCATGTGGCTAACCTGCGCTGGAAGAGTTCACGGAAGACCGGGTAGATATCGCCGGCCGATACCAACTGCTGCTGGGCGAAGGTGTCGGGAAATGCTTCGCCGATGCGCTCGTACTCGTACCACAGCGCCTGATGTTCGCGTGGGGTGATCTCGACGTAAGTGTAGTACTGCACATGCGGCATGATCTGGTTGGCGAGGATGTCGCGGCAGATCGGCGAATCGTCGTTCCAGTTGTCACCGTCCGAGGCCTGGGCGGCATAGATGTTCCAGTCGCTGGCCGGGTAGCGATCGGCCATGACTTCCTGCATCAGCTTGAGCGCGCTGGAGACGATGGTGCCGCCGGTCTCGCGGGAGTAGAAGAATTCTTCCTCGTCCACTTCGCGGGCGCTGGTGTGGTGGCGGATGAACACCACCTCGATGCGGTCGTAGTTACGCTTGAGGAACAGGTACAGCAGGATGAAGAAGCGCTTGGCGATGTCCTTGGTAGCCTGTGTCATGGAGCCGGAGACATCCATCAGGCAGAACATCACCGCCTTGGAGCTGGGGTTGGGCTGCTTGATCAGCAGGTTGTACTTGAGGTCGAAGGTGTCGAGGAAGGGCAGGCGATTGATGCGCGCCTTGAGGCGCTCGATCTCGGCCTCGGTATCCTGGATGTCGGTGAAGTTGTCGGGCTCTTCGACCTTGAGTCGGTCCAGCTCCTTTTGCGCCTCGCGCAGCAGCGCGCGGCTGCTGCCGGTCAGGGCGATGCGACGGGCGTGGGCCGAGCGCAGGGTGCGCACGATGTTGATGCGCGAAGGGTTGCCCTCGTTGGCAATACCGGCGCGCACGGTCTTGAAGGTGTCGGCACCGGTAAGGTGGCGTTTGACCAGGTTGGGCAGTTCCAGGTCTTCGAACATGAATTCGAGGAATTCTTCCTGGGTGATCTGGAACACGAAATCGTCCATGCCCTCGCCGGAGTTGCCGGCCTTGCCGCGCCCGCCGCCACCGCCGCCACCTTGTGGCCGGGCGATGTGTTCGCCGGCGGTGAACTCCTTGTTACCTGGGTGAACGATGGTCTGCTTGCCGCCGCGGCCGTGGTGCAGCACCGGTTCGTCGATGTCACGCCCCGGGATACTGATCTGCTCGCCGTGTTCCATGTCCATGATGGAGCGGCGGCTCACGGCCTCTTCGACGGCTTTCTTGATGTGCTCACGGTAACGCCGCAAGAAGCGCTGGCGGTTGACCGTGCTCTTGTTCTTGCCGTTCAGGCGTCGGTCGATAACGTAGCTCATGGGCCCTCCGGTAGCTGGGTACAGCTGCAAGCTTCAAGCTACGAGCTGCAAGTAAAAGCAGTCGCTGCCGCCACGGGCCGGCGGTGTGCCGGGGCACACCGCCAAGCGCCCGGGGCGTGCCGCTTTTACTGCGATTTCCTGACCCGCAGGTACCATTCCGACAGCAGGCGTACCTGTTTGTCGGTGTAGCCACGCTCCACCATCCGGGTGACGAAATCGTTGTGCTTCTGCTGGTCTTCCTTGCTGGCCTTGGCGTTGAAGCTGATGACCGGCAGCAGGTCTTCGGTGTTGGAGAACATTTTCTTCTCGATCACCACCCGCAGCTTCTCGTAGCTGAGCCAGCTGGGGTTCTTGCCATTGTTGTTGGCGCGGGCGCGCAGCACGAAGTTGACGATCTCGTTGCGGAAGTCCTTCGGATTGCTGATGCCGGCCGGCTTCTCGATCTTCTCCAGCTCCTCGTTGAGGGCGATGCGGTTGAGGATCTCGCCAGTCTCCGGGTCGCGGTATTCCTGGTCCTGGATCCAGAAGTCGGCATACAGCACGTAACGGTCGAAGATGTTCTGGCCGTACTCGCTGTAGGACTCCAGGTAAGCGGTCTGGATTTCCTTGCCGATGAACTCGATGTAGCGCGGCGCCAGGTACTCCTTGAGGTAGCGCAGGTAGCGCTCGCGTACTTCGGCAGGGAACTGCTCCTGCTCGATCTGCTGTTCCAGCACGTACAGCAGGTGCACCGGGTTGGCGGCAATCTCATGCGGATCGAAGTTGAATACCTTGGAGAGGATCTTGAAGGCGAAGCGGGTCGACAGGCCGTTCATGCCCTCGTCGACGCCCGCGGAGTCGCGGTACTCCTGGATCGACTTGGCCTTCGGGTCGGTGTCCTTGAGGTTCTCGCCGTCGTAGACGCGCATCTTCGAGTAGATGTTGGAGTTCTCCGGCTCTTTCAGGCGTGAAAGCACGGTGAACTGGGCGAGCATCTTCAGTGTGTCGGGGGCGCAATGAGCCTTGGCCAGCGAGCTGTTGATCAGCAGCTTGTCGTAGATCTTGATCTCGTCGCTGACGCGCAGGCAGTACGGCACCTTGACGATGTAGATGCGGTCGATGAACGCTTCGTTGTTCTTGTTGTTGCGGAAGGTGTGCCATTCCGATTCGTTGGAGTGGGCCAACAGGATACCGGTGTAGGGGATCGCCCCCAGGCCTTCGGTACTGTTGTAGTTGCCTTCCTGGGTAGCGGTGAGCAGCGGGTGCAGAACCTTGATCGGCGCCTTGAACATCTCGACGAATTCCATCAGGCCCTGGTTGGCCCGGCACAGCGCGCCCGAGTAGCTGTAGGCATCGGCGTCGTTCTGCGGAAACTCCTCGAGCTTGCGAATATCCACCTTGCCCACCAGGGCCGAGATATCCTGGTTGTTCTCGTCACCCGGCTCGGTCTTGGCGATGGCGATCTGGTTGAGGATCGACGGATAGAGCTTGACCACCCGGAACTTGCTGATATCGCCGCCGAACTCCTGCAGGCGCTTGGTGGCCCAGGGCGACATGATGGTATTGAGATAGCGGCGCGAAATGCCGAATTCTTCCTCCAGGATCGCACCGTCCTCGGTGGCGTTGAACAGCCCGAGTGGCGATTCGAAGACCGGCGAGCCCTTGATGGCGTAGAACGGCACCTTTTCCATCAGCTGCTTGAGTTTTTCGGCCAGCGACGACTTGCCGCCGCCCACCGGACCCAGCAGGTAGAGGATCTGCTTCTTCTCTTCCAGGCCCTGGGCGGCGTGGCGGAAGTAGGAGACGATCTGGTCGATGCACTCTTCCATGCCATGGAAATCGGCAAAGGCCGGATAGCGGCGGATCACCTTGTTGGAGAAGATCCGCGATAGCCGGGAGTTGCTTGAGGTGTCGATCAGCTCTGGTTCACCGATGGCCAGCAACAGCCGCTCGGCCGCCGAGGCATAGGCGCTGCGATCCTCTTTGCACAGCTCGAGGTACTCCTGCAGCGAAAGTTCTTCCTGGCGGGTGGACTCGAAACGTTGTTGGAAGTGGCTAAAAATGCTCATGACGTCACCTCGCTCGATACGTGGAGACGACGCCGGATCAGTCAGCCGATGCTGGCATGCAACCGGTTTTGCCGGTTGCTGTATACCCCCCAGAACACCCTGTAACGCTACCGATGACCCGCACGCCGGTGTACCGGCTCTCCCCTTTTTTGGATGGCCTGGGCTTAAGGATAGTTGGTTATACGAGAGGTCAAGGGCGGGGAGCGGAGAAGACGCCTACGACCGTTCGTCAGGTCGGGCGCTAGCCCGCGCCAAGCGCGGGCTGCAGGAAAAATGAAAAAATTATTCGGCGCTGCCCTGGGCGGTTTCCGCCGGGTAGGTGTTACGCCACAGTTCGAAGCCACCATCGATGCTGTAGACGTTGGAGAAGCCCTGGCCGACCAGGTAGGCGGCGGCACTCTGGCTGGAATTGCCGTGGTAGCAGACTACCAGTGTAGGCGCGTCCAGGTCGGCGCTGCGGATGAAGTCGGCTACCGAGTGATTATCCAGATGAGTGGCGCCGGCGATATGGCCGGCGGCGAACGCCTGTGGGTCGCGGATATCGACAACGATCGCACCTTCGGCACGCAGGGCGAGGGCTTGTTCTGGGGAGATACGCTTGAATTCGCTCATGGGTGCGGTTCCTTCATGGCTGATCGTTGGGTGATGCCGGCGGGCGAGGGGTGCCTTCGCGGGTGCAGTCGCAGCGGTGGAATTCGCCGCTGTCGACATTGTACAGGGTCATCGCGCCCCCCCAGACACAGCCGGTATCCAGGGCAATCACACCGGGGGCGTCGACCCGGCCTTCGAGGGCGGCCCAGTGACCGAAGATGATCTTCACATGGCGCGAGCGGCGGTCCAGGTGAGCGAACCATGGTTTATAGCCTTTGGGCGCGCTGTCGGCGCCTTCCTTGGTCTTGAGGTCGAGCTTGCCGGCGGCGGTGCAGAAGCGCATGCGGGTGAAGTAGTTAGTGATCACTCGCAGGCGTTCGATGCCGGCCAGATCCTTGCTCCACTTGTTCGGCTCGTTGCCGTACATGCCGTCCAGATACAGTTTCAGGCGACTGTCGTCGCGCAGCACTTCCTCGACCTCCGCGGCCAGCTCCAACGCCTTGCCCAGGGTCCACTGCGGTGGGATGCCGGCATGGGCCATGGCGATGCCGCGGGCTTCGTCGTAGTGCAGCAGTTTCTGCTGGCGGAGCCAGTCGAACAGCTGGTCGGCGTCCGGGGCTTCGATGACTTCGCGCAGGGTGTCGCTTTTCTTCAGGCGCTCGACATTGTGCCAGGCGGCCAGCAGGTGCAGGTCATGGTTGCCCAGCACGCAGACCAGCGCATGGCGGATCGAGTAGAGATAACGCAAGGTCTCGAGGGACTCTGGGCCACGGTTGACCAGGTCGCCCACCAGCCACAGGCGATCGACGGCCGGGTCGAAGCGTACGCGTTCGAGCAGGCACTTGAGTGGTTGCAGACAGCCTTGCAGGTCCCCGACGGCATAGGTGGCCATCAGTGCAGCGCCCCGGGCACGGCCAGGCGAAACGGGGCGATCTGGGCATCGAAGCGTTTGCCGTCTTCGGCGAACATCTGATAGCTGCCCTGCATGGTGCCGACGCGGGTGCTGATCACGGCGCCGCTGCTGTAGGTGTGGCTCTGGCCGGGCTCGATCAGCGGCTGCTGGCCGATCACGCCGGCGCCGCGCACTTCCTCGACTTCGCCGTCACCGTTGGTGATCAGCCAGTGGCGGGACATCAGCTTGGCCTTGACCGTACCGTTGTTCTGCACGGTGATGGTGTAGGCGAAGGCGAAACGGCTGCTTTCGGGATCGGATTGTTCTTTGAGGTAGCGGGTCACGACGCTGACGTCGATCTGGTAGCGGGGGTCGGACATGCAAGGGCCTTGGGCGAACTGACGCAATAATGCAGTCTAGGCCATTGGCGGGGGTGGAGGCCAGTCATGCCTGAGCGCAAGCAAGCCCATTCCCACGGTGGGACGGGCTTGTCCTGCGCAGGCCTGGTCAGGCCTGCTGTTCGGCCAGCTTGTCGGCCAGGCGCACGAAGGCGGCCAGGTCGAGCTGCTCGGGGCGCAGACTGCCATCCACGCCAGCGGCCTCGATGGCCTGGCTGTCGAGCAGGCCCTTGAGGGTGTTGCGCAGGGTCTTGCGACGCTGGTTGAAGGCTTCGCGTACCACGTGTTCCAGCAGCTTTGGATTTTTAGCCGGATGCGGCAGGGTCTCGTGGGGCACCAGCCGCACGATCGCCGAGTCCACCTTTGGTGGCGGGTTGAAGGCACCCGGGCCGACGTTGAACAGGTGCTCCACGCGGCAGTGGTACTGCACCATGATCGACAGGCGGCCCCAGTCGCCGCCGCCAGGGCCCGCGGCCATGCGTTCGACCACTTCCTTCTGCAGCATGAAATGCATGTCGCGGATCAGGTTGGCATGGGCCAGGAGGTGGAAGATCAGCGGCGTGGAGATGTTGTAGGGCAGGTTGCCCACCACCTTGAGGCTGCGCTCCGGCACGCCCAGCTGATTGAAGTCGAACTTCAGGGCATCACCCTGGTGCAGGCGGAAATTACCGCGCCCGGCGAACTTGTGTTGCAGGATCGGCACCAGGTCCTTGTCCAGCTCGACCACGTCCAGCTGAGCGCCACTGCCCAGCAGGCCCTCGGTCAGGGCGCCCTGGCCCGGGCCGATTTCCAGCAGGTGTTCGCCGGCCTTGGCGTTGATCGCCCGCAGGATGCGGTCGATGATTCCGGCGTCATGCAGGAAGTTCTGGCCGAAGCGCTTGCGCGCCCGGTGTTGGTAATGCTCGGTCATGGTCGGTTCTCGGCCATCTGGTAGGCGGTTTGCAGGGCGACGCGCAGGCTGCCGGTGTCGACTCGACCGGTGCCGGCCAGGTCCAGGGCGGTGCCGTGGTCGACCGAGGTGCGGATGATCGGCAGGCCCAGCGTCACATTGACCGCAGCGCCGAAGCCCTTGTACTTGAGCACGGGCAGGCCTTGGTCGTGGTACATCGCCAGCACCGCGTCGCAGTGCTCCAGATATTTGGGGGTAAACAGGGTATCGGCCGGCAGCGGGCCGCGCAGGTCCATGCCTTCGGCACGCAGGCGCTGCAGCGCCGGCTCGATGATGTCGATTTCTTCACGGCCCAGGTGGCCGCCTTCTCCGGCATGCGGGTTGAGCCCGCAGACCAGGATGCGAGGGTTGGCAATGCCGAACTTGTCGTGCATGTCCGCATGCAGGATGCGGGTGACGCGCTCCAGGCGGTCGCCGGTGATGGCCTCGGCGATGTCCCGCAGGGGCAGGTGAGTGGTCACCAGTGCCACGCGCAGCCCATGGGTGGCCAGCATCATTACCACTTGTGTGGTGTGGGTGAGGTCAGCGAGGAATTCGGTATGCCCGGAGAAGGCGATACCGCTTTCGTTGATCACGCCCTTGTGCACCGGCGCGGTGATCATCCCGGCGAAGTGTCCGTCCAGGCAGCCTTGCCCGGCACGGGTCAGGGTTTCCAGGACGAATGCGGCGTTGGCCTTGTCCAGCTGCCCGGCTGTCACCGGGTGGGCCAGGGCGGTATCCCAGACATACAGGCTGCCGGCGGGAGCGGGTTGCTCCGGCCAGGCGCTCGGCTCAACCGTGATCAGCTTGACGTCCAGGCCCAGCTGCGTGGCCCGCTCGGCGAGCAGGTCACGGCTGGTGATGGCGATCAGGGGGTGGGGCTGGACCTCGGCGGCGAGCAGCAGGCACAGGTCGGGACCGATGCCGGCTGGCTCGCCGGGGGTGACGGCGAAGCGCAGGGGTTTCACTGGGCGACCTGGTCGGCGCCAGGCAGCTTGATTTCAACGTAGGCTTCGTCGCGGATCTGGCGCAGCCAGTTCTGCAGCTCTTCGTCGTACTTGCGGTTGCGCAGGACGTTCATGGCCTGCTGCTCGCGAGCCTGTTCGGTGCTGTCGGTGGCGCGGCGGCCCAGCACTTCCAGCACATGCCAGCCGTACTGGGTTTTGAAGGGCTTGGTCACCACGCCTTGCTCGGCGTTGGCCATCTGCTCACGGAACTCAGGTACCAGGCTGTTCGGGTCGACCCAGTTGAGATCGCCGCCGTTGAGCGCCGAACCCGGGTCTTCCGAGAAGCTCTTCGCCAGCTCGGCGAAGTTTTCACCGTTCTGGATCCGGTCGTACAGGCGCTCGGCCAGTTGCTCGGTGGCGGCTTCGCTGCGGATCTCGCTCGGTTTGATCAGGATGTGGCGTACGTGCACTTCGTCGCGCAGCACGCTCTGGCTCCCGCCGCGCTTCTCTTCCAGCTTGAGGATGATGAAGCCGTTGGGGATGCGGATCGGCTGGGTGATGTCGCCGACCGCCATGCTGCTGAGCATCTTGGCGAAGTCTGGTGGTAGCTGGCCTGCCTGGCGCCAGCCCATCTCACCGCCTTCCAGGGCGTTTTCACTGCGCGAGCGAGCGATGGCCATCTGGCCGAAGTCCGCGCCTTGCTTGAGCTGCTGGTAGACATCGCCTACCTGGCGCGCGGCGGCCTGGATGGCCTCCGAGTTGGCACCTTCCGGGGTCGGGATGAGGATGTTGGCCAGGCGGTATTCTTCCGACATCTGCATCTTGCCCAGGTCCGAGTTGAGGAAGTTCTTCACTTCCTGCTCGGAGACCTGAATGCGCTCGGCAACGCGGCGCTGACGCACACGGCTGATGACCATCTCGCGCTTGATCTGCTCGCGGGCATCGTCGTACGACAGGCCGTCATGGGCCAGGGCGGCGCGGAACTGCTCCAGCGACATGCCATTGCGCTGGGCAATGGTGCCGACGGCCTGGTTCAGCTCTTCGTCGGTGATGCGGATGCCAGAGCGCTCGCCGATCTGCAGTTGCAGGTTCTCGACGATCAGGCGTTCCAGCACTTGCTGTTCCAGCGCGCTGGTGGGTGGCACGCCGCCGCCACGCTTGGCGATGGTCTGCTGCACTTCGCGAACGCGCTGGTCCAGCTGGCTCTGCATGACCACGTCGTTGTCGACGGTGGCCACGATGCGGTCGATGGGTTGTACCGCGGCATGCACCGCGCCACTCAGCATTGCGGCGCCCAGCATCAGCGGGCGCAGACGATCAATAAGCTTGCTCTTCACGGGTACGGTAACCTTGAATGCCTTGGTCCAGGAACGATTCGACCTTGTTGCCGACTACACCACCGAGCCCTTTGAGCACGATCTGCAGGAAGATGCCGTGGTCGCCCTTCTCGTTGTTCGGGATGGCCTGGCTGAAGTCGTCGTAGTCCATCCAGTAACGGTTGATCAGGCGCAGTTTCCAGCAGCAGTTGTCGTACTCGAAGCCGCCCATCGCTTCCAGCGTGCGATTGCGGTTGTAGTCATGCTGCCAGCGTGCAATGACGCTCCATTGCGGCACGATCGGCCAGATGACCGAGAAGTCGTGCTGCTGGATCTTGTAGTAGTCCTTGATATAGCCCGGCGTGCCTGGCGTACCGTAGTCACCACCACCGACCTTCCAGTTGCCGGTCTGCGAGTCGTAAGTGATCAGGTCGTTGCGATAGCGGTAACCGAGGTTAACCACCTTGTTCGGGTTGTCCTCGGGCTGGTAGTGGAACATCGCACTGCCCGAGCGAGGGCTGTGGGTGTCCGGGTCCCAGTTGTAGTCCGAATTGAAGCGCCAGTCGCGGTTGAAGGCGTATTCGTATTCGAGCGCATACGGCGAGACATCCGATTTGCTGTCCACTCGGGTGCGGTAGTCGATGCCTGGAAGCTGGACCTTGCGATCTTTGAAGTACAGCGCCTGGCCGATGCTGAAACGCTGGCGCTGGAACCCGTTCTCTTCGATCCAGCGGTTGGTCACGCCCAGCGACAGCTTGTTCTCGTCGCCGATGCGGTCGATGCCGCTGAAACGGTTGTCGCGGAACAGCGACGAGTAGTTGAAGGTGCTCTCGCCGGAGTCAAACAGCGGGATGTCGGTTTGATCCTTGTACGGTACGTAGAGGTAGAACAGCCGTGGCTCGAGGGTCTGGCGGTAGTTCGTCCCGAACAACTGGGTATTGCGATCGAAGTACAGGCCACTGTCGACGCTGAACACCGGGATATCGCGGTTCTGATTGCTCTTGAAGTCGCCGTATACGCCAACCATGCCCGGATTGTCGGCGAGGTCTTTCTTACCCTTGCTGTCGAGGTCGAGGTCGTAGTGCGTGTAGACGTACTTCAGCTTGGGCGTAACGTAGCCATAGCTGGCTTCGAGCGGCAGGCTGATCGATGGCGCGACGTTAAGGCGATTGCCGTTGGAGCGGGCTACGCCGAAGACGTTCTGATCCAGGCGGCGTCCTCCGAGGACAGCGCCGGTAATGGGGTCAAGTTCGACACCGGCAGTTTCATCAGGGTTACCGTCCTTGTCGAACACTAGATCATTCTTCAGATCCCGATCAAAGCGTACCGCTTCGGCTTCGTAACCGACGTCCACGCCGCCCGGATGGAAGGGCAGCATGCCGTTGAGGGTCAGCTGCGGTAGACGGTCATACGGGGTGATCTGCGAAATCGTTGCCAATTCATAGGCGTGCAGATTCAAGCCAGCAGTGTAGTTATCGCCACGATAAGTGAGCGTGCCACGCTGGTTGATGTAATCACGGCTCTGCACACCAATCTGATCGGTCTCCAGATCCTGGAAGTAGAACGGATCACTGATATCGGTGTAGTCCACTTCGGCCATCAGGCGCTCGTCCAGACCGCCCTTGTGCTGCCAGTTGACCATCCAGCGGTCTTTCTTGTAGTCCGTCTGCTTCTCGCGGTCGTCGTCCTGATCGTTCAGGAATCCACCGCCGAACTGCCCTTCGCTGGACTTGGTCAGGTAGCGGAACTCGCCTTCCATCAACATGCCGCGCTTGGCCATGTAGCGCGGGTACAACGTGGCATCGTAGTTAGGCGCCAGGTTGAAGTAGTACGGCGTGACCAGCATGAAGCCGGTGTCGCTGCTGGAACTGAACGATGGCGGCAGGAAGCCGGACTGGCGACGGTCGTCGATCGGGAAATAGATGTACGGTGTGTAGAACACCGGGAAATCCTTGACCCGCAGCGTCACGTTGGTCGCGGTGCCGAAACCGGTGGCCGGGTTCAGGGTGATGTTGTTGCCCTTGAGCTGCCATGCGTTGCTGCCCGGCTCACAGGTGGTATAGGTACCGTCCTTGAGGCGGATGATGGCGTTTTCCGCACGTTTGGCGTACAGCGCGTTGCCGCGGATGTGCGACTTGTGCATCACGTATTCGGCGTTGTCGACCCGGGCCTCGCCGGTATCGAGCTGGATCTGCGCCTCGTCGCCAACCACCAGCGAGCCGTTGTCGCGGATCTTGACGTTGCCCTTGAGCTCGCCGCGGTTTTCGGCCTGGTACAGGTTGGCTTCGTCAGCTTCGGCCTGCATGCTGCCCTGGCGCATGACCACGTCACCGGCGAGGGTGGCGATCTGCTGCTCCTGCTGGTACTTGGAGACCTTGGCGTTGATGTAGGTCGGCGACTCGTCCTTGGGCGTGGAGTCGTTCATGCCCGGGCGGGTCGGCTCGATGTAGGCGCCGCCGCAGTACGGGCCGGTCTCGGCCAGTTGCGCGGCAGTGAGCTTCTCGCGCGGGACCCAGTCCAGATGGCTGTAGTCTTCGCTGCGCGACTTCAGGCCGCGGCCCTTGGCCTCGGTGACCAGCATCGGCTTGTCGGCCTCGGTCGCGGCGACTTCGCCGGGTGCCTCGGCACCCGTGCTGGCCGCGGCAGCGCCCGGGTGTACCGGGCGCGGAGGCAAGTTGGCAGCGGTCTTGGGCTTGCAGTCCCAGCCACCGGAAGCGGACACTTGGCAGTCGAACTGCTCGGCCGCCACCACGTACGACGTGGCCAGGGGTTGCAGGGCCAGCAAACCGCCAGTCACGAGCAACGGAAACTTTCTACGAAACGCGGGGGATTTCAATGCCATCTTATTAGTCCGGGCTTCCTGCGTGCCATCTGCCCGCGTGTGGGGGCCGCACGCCTCTCGATGGTCTGAAAAAGATGCTGGATAATAAAGCATGACCCGCTTGACGGCTAGGGCCGTCGGAGAACCCTTGTAATGCCCGATCACGATGTACGCCTGCAACAACTGACCGCCTGGCTTGCCGGGCAGCTGGAGAACCTCTTCCGTACCAATGCCTGGGGCGAAGTGCCCGCCGGCAGCCTGACCGCCGCCAGCAGCGATGCGAGTTTCCGCCGCTACTTCCGCTGGGAGGGCGCCGGGCACAGCTTCGTGATCATGGATGCGCCGCCGCCCCAGGAGAACTGCCGCCCGTTCGTCGACATCGACCATTTGCTGGCCACGGCGGGCGTGCACGTGCCGGTCATCCATGCCCAGGACCTGGAGCGCGGTTTCCTGCTGCTGGGGGATCTGGGCCGGCAGACATACCTGGACATCATTGATCAGGGCAATGCCGATGCCCTGTTCGCCGACGCCATCGATGCGCTGCTGGCGTTCCAGCGCTTGCCGATGGACGCGCCACTGCCCAGCTACGATGTCGCCCTGCTGCGCCGTGAGGTCGAACTGTTCCCCGAGTGGTACGTGGGCCGCGCGCTTGGCCTGAGCTTCAGCGACGCGCAGCAGGCCACCTGGCAACGGGTCAGCCAGTTGCTGATCGACAGTGCCCTGGCCCAGCCCAAGGTGCTGGTGCACCGCGACTACATGCCGCGCAACCTGATGCACAGTACGCCAAACCCAGGCGTGCTGGATTTCCAGGATGCGGTCTATGGTCCGGTCACCTACGACATCACCTGCCTGTTCAAGGACGCCTTCCTCAGCTGGCCCCAGGCCCGCGTCGAGGGCTGGCTGCGTGATTACTGGCACAAGGCGCAGGCCGCCGGGATTCCGGTACAGGGGGACTTCGATGCCTTCCAGCGAGCCAGCGACCTGATGGGGGTGCAACGCCATCTCAAGGTGATCGGTATCTTCGCGCGCATCTGCCACCGCGACGGCAAGCCACGCTATCTGGCCGACGTGCCGCGGTTCTTTGCTTATATAGATGAAGTGATCAGCCGCCGGCCTGAGTTGGCCGAGCTGGGCCAGCTGATTGCCGAACTGCATGCCGGGGCGCGTTCATGAAGGCGATGATCCTGGCGGCAGGCAAGGGCGAGCGCATGCGCCCGCTGACCCTGCACACGCCCAAGCCGCTGGTGCGAGCCGCCGGCAAGCCGTTGATCGAGTACCACCTAGAGGCCCTGGCCCGTGCCGGTATTCGCGAGGTGGTCATCAACCATGCGTGGCTTGGCCAGCAGATCGAGGATCACCTGGGCGATGGCAGCCGCTTCGGCCTGGTGATCAGCTATTCGCCGGAGGGCGAGCCGCTGGAGACCGGTGGTGGGATCTTCAAGGCGCTGCCGCTGCTGGGTGATGCACCGTTCATCCTGGTCAATGGCGATGTCTGGACCGACTACGACTTCGCCGGCCTGAATGCACCGTTGCACGGCCTGGCGCATCTGGTGCTGGTGGACAACCCCGGCCACCACGGCCGTGGCGACTTCCGCCTGGCGGACGGGCAGGTGAGCGATGGCGATGACGCCCCGGGAACGCTGACTTTCAGTGGTATCTCGGTGCTGGACCCGGCGCTGTTCGCAGGTTGCCAGCCCGGTGCATTCAAATTGGCTCCTCTGTTGCGCAGCGCCATGGCCGAAGGGCGGGTGAGCGGCGAGCACTATGGCGGGCACTGGATCGATGTCGGCACCCTCGAGCGTCTGGCCGATGTCGAGCGCCTGATCGGGGAGCGTGCCTGATATGTGGTGGCCGAGCACAGTGATTGGTGCCGGTGCCGGTTTCGCCGTGGCCAGCATCCCAGGTGCGTTGCTGGGGGCGCTGCTGGGCCAGGCCATGGATCGGCGCCTGCGGCTGCAGGGTTGGGAGGACGCGCGCGAGCGCCTGGGCGGGCGCCCGGCACTGCGTGACGAAGAGTTGTTGTTCGTTCTGCTCGGGCGGCTGGCCAAGAGCGATGGCCGGGTGGGTGAAGGGCATATCCAGCAGGCGCGGCAGGAAATGACCCGGCTGGACCTGGCGGAGCCAGCGCGGATGCGTGCGATAGCCGCGTTCAACCGGGGCAAGTCGGGCAAGGAGCGCCTGGGGCACTACCTGCGCCGCATAAAGATGCAGCCCCACGGCGCCGAAGGCACCTTGCGTGCCTGTTGGCGCATGGTCTGGGCCGACGGCAAGGCCGGGCGCCAGGAGCGTGACCTGTTGCTCGGCTGGGGGCAGCAGTTGGGGCTCAGTCGCAACCAGGTGCAGGCCTTGTCGCTAGATTATGAGCCGCGACGTTCTTCGATCGAAGGCGGCGTCATGACCTATGCGGCGGCGCTGAGATTGCTGGGGGTAGAGCCGGATACCGAGGCCGACAAGGTCAAACAGGCCTATCGGCGCCTGCTCAGCCGGCACCATCCGGACAAGCTGGTGGGCAGTGGCGCCAGCGAAGCGAAGGTGCGCGAGGCGACCGAGCTTACCCGTGAGTTGCATCAGGCCTATGCCATGATCCGCAAGCGGCGGGGGCTGTAGGTACACCGGCGGGCAAGCCCGCTCCTGCCGAGGCGGGCAGGAGCGGCTGTTGTTACTCTTCCTTCGGCGTCAACCAGCCGCGCACCCGGCGCAACAGTTGCTCCTGTTCCGCCGCTTTGTTGCCAGGTATGGCCATCAGCGACACCTGGCGATACTGGCTGCCCTTTTGCCGCTTGCTGGCCTGCAGGCGCTGCTGGGCCGCCAGCCGATCTGCTGTGCGGGTGACGTAGTAGAGGTCGGCGGTTGGTACCTTCAGCGTCGGGGTCAGGCTCAGCAGGTCATGCTCAACCCGCGCGGGTGTCTGCGCGGCGACCATTACCAGTTTCTGTACCTGGGGCGGCTGCTTCTCGCTGAGATAACGTGCGGCCCAGTACGCGCCACTGCCGTTGCCCAGCAACACGATGCTGCGCGCTTTCTCCTGCTGGGCATAGGCCACGGCGGCGTCGAGGCGGGCAAAGATGCGCTCGGCATCTTCCTCGCTGGTGTGTTCGTCGGCTTCGACCGCGTCGGTGCTTTCGGCGGTATCCGCTTCCGGCGCGGTCGCCTGGGCAACGTTGGCGTTGGCATCGGCGGGCGTGTCCTTGGCTGGAGCCGACTCGCCGTCTTGTTTTTTCGGTTCGACTGCGGGCTTGGCCTCGACCCGCGCCTGTGGGCGCTCGGCCAGCAGGTCGGGCATGCTCAGGCTCAGGGTGCTCCAGCCGACATCGGGGAAACCTCGACGCAGCGGGCCGACGGTGGTGGGCCAGTCGGCACTTTCGCCCGCGCCCGGGACAATGATCACCGCGCCTTGCGGATCGCTGTCGTTGGCAGGCTTCCACAGCGCCAGGAAGTTTTCACCATTGGCCTGCAAGGTCTGCTGTTCGGCCTTGGGTACCTGGCGCTCGAGGGCCATGGCATCGTCCTGGCTGCGCTCGAGCAGCGGTGGGCGCGGAGCGGGAGCGGACGCGGCCGCCTCGGCGGGCGCTTCGGGTTTCTCGGCGTCGTCGGCTTGAGCCGCGAACGGCAGGGCCGAAGCCAGGCAGAACATTGCCAGCGTCGTGCGATAAAGTGTGAACATCGATCAATCCAAGGCCAGAATCATACCGGCAGCCTAATGGTATTTGCCCGCGACGGCCACGCCAGGTGGCCGTCATTGCCAAGACGAGCGTAGAGATGAAGCGAGTGCGTTGCCTGTGGGTTATCGGCTGGTTGTGTCTACCCTTGATCGCCCTGGCCAAGCCGCAGGCGCCGCCTGCCGTGATGCTGGATCCAGCCCAGCAGCAATGGTTGGACGAACACCGCGGCTTGCGCGTCGGCCTGGTACTGCAGGCGCCCTATGCCCAGTTCGACCGGCGCCTGCAGCAATTCTACGGGGCCAACGTCGAACTGGTCGGCGCCTTGTCCCAGGCGTTGGGCCTGGATTTGACCTGGCGCGGCTTTGCCGACCAGGCCGCCCTTGAGCATGCCTTGCAGGCGGGCGAGATCGATTTCGCTCCAGGCCTTATGCAAACGCCGACCAGCCTGCGGCTGTGGTTGTTCAGTGACCCTTACATGCGTGTGCCGCAATTGGTGGTAGGCATGCGCAGCGGCGCGGTAGCCGTGGAACTGGAAAAACTGAACGCCAATGACCGCGTGGCGGTACGCATGCCCGGTACCTTGGTGGATTACCTGCGCGGCAACTACGGCAATCTGAACCTGCAGGGTGTACCCGACGAGCGCGAGGCCCTGCAGTTGGTGTTGGGTGGGCAGGCCAGCTTCGCCGTGCTGGACGAGGCGCAGCTTAGCCGGCTGTCGCGCGAAGGCGAGTTTGCCGACCTCGCGGTGGTGGGTGATATCGGTCTGCCGCAGTTGCTGCGGGTCGGCTCACGGCGCGATTGGCCAGTGCTGGCTGATATTCTCGAGCGTGCCTTGCAGGCCCTGCCGGCCAAGACCCTGGAGCAGATGCACCAGCGTTGGTTGCAGCCCAGGTATCCCCGGTTTTCCGAGTCCGCCGGGTTCTGGCAGAACCTGGCCTTGCTGTTCGGCCTGCTGCTGCTGTGCGCCTTGGCGACCCTGGCCTGGCAGCGTCGTCAGCAGCGCGGCCTGGAGCGCGGGTTGCTGGCGGCCCGGGAGAGCCTGGTCGAGCGCCAGGTGCGTGAGGAGGCTTTGCGCCTGAGTCAGTTTTCCATCGACCAGAGCACGGTGGGCATCCTCTGGGTCAACTGGGACAGCCATGTGCGCTACGCCAACCATGCCGCCGAGCGCATGCTGGGCTTTGCCGAGGGGGCGCTGCTGGAGCTGCCGCTGGTCGTTATCGAGCCGAACCTGAAGATGGATCGCTGGCTGGAACTGTGGAAGCGTGCCCGTACCGGGGATGGCGGCGAGCAGCAATTCGAAAGCCAGTGTCGGCGCGCCGACGGCAGCCTGTTCCCGGTCGAGTTGTCGCTGTCGTTCCTGCGTTTTCGCGATGCCGAGTACCTGGTGGTGTTCCTCGCCGACGTCACCGAGCGCCGGCGCGACCTGGCCGCGCTGCGCGAAAGCGAGGCGCGGCTCAAGGGGATCGCTGGCAACGTGCCGGGGCTGGTGTTTCGCCTGGAGCGCGATCCGGCCGAAGGCGACCCGGAGTTTCCCTATATCAGCGAAGGCAGCGAGGCGCTGGTCGGTTACACCCCGGCGGCGATCCAGCACCCGCAGATGGGGCTGCGCAACCTGGTCCACCCGGAGGATCGCGCCGATTACCATCGGGTCCAGGACCTGGCCTTGGCCAGCGATCAGGACTGGTCCTGGCAGGGGCGTATCCTCACCCGCCAGGGCGAGCAGCGCTGGGCCGACATCAAGGCGACCACCCGCCGCCTGGCCGATGGGCGCATGGTGTGGGACGGCGTGGTCTGGGACATCACCCAGGGCAAGCAGGCCGAGCTGGCGTTGGCCGGGTCCCAGGAGCAATTGCGCGAGTTGTCGGCGCACCTGGAAAGCGTGCGCGAAGAGGAGAAGGCGCGGATTGCCCGCGAAGTGCACGACGAACTGGGGCAGATGCTCACGGTGCTCAAGCTTGAAGTGTCGATGTGCGAGCTGGCGTTCGCCAAGCTGGATCCCGCCCTCAACGAGCGCCTGGCCAGCATGAAGCGCCTGATCGCCCAGTTGTTCCAGCTGGTACGCGACGTGGCCACGGCCCTGCGCCCGCCGATCCTCGACGCCGGCATTGCCTCGGCCATCGAGTGGCAGGCGCGGCGTTTCGAGGCGCGCACGCAGATCCCCTGCCTGGTGCAGGTACCGGACAATCTGCCACCCTTGAGCGATGCCAAGGCCATCGGCCTGTTCCGTATCCTGCAAGAGGCGCTGACCAACGTCATGCGCCATGCCCAGGCGCACACGGTGCAGATCGAGCTGGTTCACGAGGCCGGGCAGTTGCGCATGACCGTGATCGACGACGGCGTGGGGTTTGCCATGGAGGCGGCGCGGCCGACTTCGTTCGGCCTGGTGGGTGTGCGTGAGCGGGTGTTGATGCACGGTGGCAGCATGAACCTGGACAGCGAGCCGGGCGAGGGCACCAGCCTGAGCGTGGCGATTCCTTTGAAGCAGGAGAAACAATCGTGATTCGAGTGCTGGTGGCGGAAGACCACACCATCGTCCGGGAAGGCATCAAGCAATTGATCGGCCTGGCCAAGGACATGCAGGTGGCGGGCGAGGCGGGCAATGGCGAGCAGTTGCTGGAGACCCTGCGCCACACGCCCTGCGAGGTGGTGCTGCTGGATATCTCCATGCCTGGGGTGAATGGCCTGGAGGCGATCCCGCGGATCCGTGCGCTGAACAATCCGCCGGCGATCCTGATGCTGTCGATGCATGACGAGGCGCAGATGGCGGCGCGGGCGCTCAAGGCCGGTGCGGCGGGCTATGCGACCAAGGATAGCGACCCGGCGCTGTTGCTCACGGCTATCCGCCGGGTGGCGGGGGGAGGGCGCTACATCGACCCGGCCCTGGCCGACCGCATGGTGTTCGAGGTGGGCCTGACCGAAACCCGGCCGCTGCACACGCTGCTGTCGGAGCGCGAATTCTCGGTGTTCGAGCGCCTGGCCCAGGGCGCCAACGTCAACGACATCGCCCTGCAGCTGGCGCTGTCGAGCAAGACCATCAGCACCCACAAGGCGCGGCTGATGCAGAAGCTCAAGGTCAACTCGTTGGCGGAGCTGGTGAAATACGCCATGGAGCACAAGTTGGTGTGAGTGTTCTGGTTACGACAATGGCTTTTACGCGATCTCACCGTAGGAGCGGCTTTAGCCGCGATGCAAGCGCCGCTGTCTCCGACACCCGCTTCGCGGGTGCTCGCGGCTAAAGCCGCTCCTGCAAAGCTCGAGTTACCTGAAAACGCCATCCTTGTAGGGCGATCCCTACAACAAGTCTTCCATCCGGATGATGGCATTCTCTCAGCGCCCCCGATTTCCGGGGCTTTGCGCGTCTTCTACGCTTTTGCCAACGCAGTCATTCCAACAAGAAGGTGCAGGGCATGAGCGAGGCGAATTCGAACGAGACGCTGGTCAGCTTCCGAGGTGTGCAGAAGAGCTACGACGGCGAATCGCTGATCGTCAAGGACCTCAATCTGGACATCCGCAAGGGCGAGTTCCTGACCCTGCTCGGCCCTTCCGGTTCGGGCAAGACCACCAGCCTGATGATGCTGGCAGGCTTCGAGACCCCCACCGCCGGTGAGATCCAGCTGGCCGGGCGCTCAATCAACAATGTGCCGCCGCACAAGCGCGATATCGGCATGGTGTTCCAGAACTACGCACTGTTCCCGCACATGACCGTGGCCGAGAACCTGGCCTTCCCGTTGACCGTGCGCAACCTCAGCAAGACCGACGTCAGCGAGCGGGTCAAGCGCGTGCTCGGCATGGTCCAGCTGGATGCCTTCGCCAAGCGCTATCCCGGCCAGCTTTCCGGTGGCCAGCAGCAGCGCGTGGCACTGGCCCGTGCCCTGGTGTTCGAGCCACAGCTGGTGCTGATGGACGAGCCGCTCGGCGCCCTCGACAAACAGTTGCGTGAACACATGCAGATGGAGATCAAGCATATCCACCAGCGCCTGGGCGTGACCGTGGTCTACGTGACCCACGACCAGGGCGAGGCGCTGACCATGTCCGACCGGGTGGCGGTGTTCCACCAGGGCGAGATCCAGCAGATCGCCGACCCGCGCACCCTCTACGAAGAGCCTTGCAACACCTTCGTCGCCAACTTCATCGGTGAGAACAACCGCATCAACGGCACCCTGCTGGCCAGTGACGGCAGCCGTTGCCAGGTGCAACTGGCCCGTGGCGAGCGGGTCGATGCGCTGGCGGTCAACGTTGGCCAGGCCGGTGACCCGGTGACGCTGTCGATCCGCCCCGAGCGGGTACGCCTGAACGGCCACAGCGAGAACTGCGTCAACCGCTTCTCCGGTCGTGTCGCCGAGTTCATCTACCTGGGCGACCACGTGCGGGTACGCCTGGAGGTCTGTGGCAAGGCCGATTTCTTCGTCAAGCAGCCAATCGCCGAGCTCGACCCGGCCCTGGCTGTGGGCGACGTGGTACCGCTGGGCTGGGAGGTGGAGCACGCCCGCGCGCTCGATCCGATTGCCGACGCCCATTGATGGTTTGCTTCACCAACCCTGAACTGTGGAGAGAATAATAATGCGCAAGCAGTTGAAACTGACCGCCCTGGCCCTTGGCCTGTTCGCCGCCGGCCAGGCCATGGCGGCCGACCTGACCGTAATTTCCTTCGGCGGCGCCAACAAGGCGGCCCAGACCAAGGCGTTCTACGAACCATGGGAAAAGGCGGGCAAGGGCAAGATCGTCGCCGGTGAGTACAACGGCGAGATGGCCAAGGTCAAAGCCATGGTCGACACCAAGAGCGTCAGTTGGAACCTGGTCGAGGTGGAGTCGCCGGAGTTGGCCCGAGGTTGCGATGAAGGCATGTTCGAAGAGCTTGATCCCGCACTGTTCGGTAATGAAGGCGACTTCGTGCCCGGCGCCATTCAGCCGTGCGGCGTCGGCTTCTTCGTCTGGTCCACGGTGCTGGCCTACAACGCCGACAAACTCAAGAGCGCGCCTGCCAGTTGGGCCGACTTCTGGGACACCAAGAAATTCCCGGGCAAGCGTGGCCTGCGCAAGGGC
Organism: Pseudomonas sp. TE6288; assembly: GCF_054062095.1. Classification (NCBI taxonomy): domain Bacteria; kingdom Pseudomonadati; phylum Pseudomonadota; class Gammaproteobacteria; order Pseudomonadales; family Pseudomonadaceae; genus Pseudomonas; species Pseudomonas sp. TE6288. Next base: position 10,950 of record NZ_JBSSEW010000008.1, on the reverse strand, counting down.
GCCAAGTACACCCTCGAATTCGCCCTGATGGCTGACGGCGTCGCACCCAAAGAGGTGTACAAGGTGCTGGCCACCAAAGAAGGCCAGGACCGCGCCTTCAAGAAGCTCGACGAACTCAAGCCGAGCATCCAGTGGTGGGAAGCCGGTGCCCAGCCGCCGCAGTACCTGGCCTCGGGTGACGTGGTCATGAGCTCGGCCTACAACGGTCGTATCGCCGCGGTGCAGAAGGAAAGCAACCTCAAGGTGGTGTGGAACGGCGGCATCTACGACTTCGATGCCTGGGCCATCCCGAAAGGTGCCAAGGATGTGGAAGAGGCGAAGAAATTCATCGCCTACACCGTCCAGCCCGAGCAGCAGAAGACCTACTCCGAGAACATCGCCTATGGCCCGGCCAACAGCAAGGCGGTGGAGCTGCTGTCGGCCGAGGTGAAGAAGGACATGCCGACCACCCCTGAGAACATCGCCAACCAGGTGCAGATCGACGTGGCCTTCTGGGCCGACAACAGCGAACAACTGGAGCAACGCTTCAACGCCTGGGCGGCGAAGAAGTAAACCATCTGGAGCCTTCATCGCCGGCAAGCCGGCTCCCATAAAACCTGTGCAGTACTTGTGGGAGCCGGCTTGCCGGCGATGGGCTGCGCAGCAGCCCCAATTTCAGCCTGTATCGCGGAGTTCGCCATGGCCATTGCAGTGCCCCTCAACGAAGGCGCGGGTAAAAGCCTCAAGCAGCGCCTCAAGCATGCCGAGCGGGTCAACCGCTGGAAGGCCCAGGCGTTGATCGCGCCGCTGGCGTTGTTCCTCCTGCTGGTGTTCCTGGTGCCGATCGCGGCACTGCTGTACAAAAGCGTCGGCAACCCCGAGGTGGTCGCCGGCCTGCCGCGCACCGTCGAGGCAGTGACGCAGTGGGACGGCAAGAGCCTGCCGGGCGAGGAGGTCTACAAGGCCCTGAGCCAAGACCTTGCCGAGTCTCGCAAGAACCAGACCCTGGGTGACCTTTCCAAGCGCCTGAACATGGAGCTGGCCGGTTACCGCAGCCTGTTGGCCAAGACTGCGCGGGCGCTGCCGTTCAAGGCCGAGCCTGCCTCCTACAAAGAAGCCTTGCAGACGCTCGACGAGCGCTGGGGCGATCCTGCCTACTGGCAGGCGATCCGTCGCAACACCAGCAGTGTCACGCCGTTCTACCTGCTGGCCGCGCTGGACCACCGTATCGACGACCTGGGCGAGTTGGCCAAGGCCACCCCCGACCAGGCCATCTACCTGGACATCTTCGCTCGCACCCTGTGGATGGGTGTGGTGATCACCGTGATCTGTCTGTTGCTGGCCTATCCCCTGGCGTACCTGCTGGCCAACCTGCCGACCCGGCAGAGCAACCTGCTGATGATCCTGGTGCTGCTGCCGTTCTGGACCTCCATCCTGGTGCGGGTGGCGGCCTGGATCGTGCTGTTGCAGTCAGGCGGGCTGATCAACAGTGCGCTGATGGCCATGGGCATCATCGACCAGCCGCTGGAGCTGGTGTTCAACCGTACCGGCGTGTACATCTCCATGGTGCACATCCTGTTGCCGTTCATGATCCTGCCGCTTTACAGCGTGATGAAAGGTATCTCGCCCAGCTACATGCGCGCGGCGATCTCCCTCGGCTGCCATCCGTTCGCCAGTTTCTGGCGGGTGTACTTCCCGCAGACCTACGCCGGTGTCGGCGCCGGCTGCCTGCTGGTGTTCATCCTGGCCATCGGCTACTACATCACCCCGGCGCTGCTGGGCAGCCCGAACGACCAGATGGTCAGCTACTTCGTCGCCTTCTACACCAACACCAGCATCAACTGGGGCATGGCCACCGCCCTGGGCGGATTGCTGCTGCTGGCCACCGTGCTGCTGTACCTGATCTATAGCTGGCTGGTCGGCGCCAGCCGCCTGCGCCTGAGCTGAGGAGCCTTGTCATGCTGAGCCCTTACATGTCGCCCGTGGAGCGGGTGTGGTTCTACAGCCTGCGCATCCTGTGCGGCCTGATCCTGCTGTTCCTGGTGCTGCCGGTGCTGGTGATCATCCCGCTTTCGTTCAACAGCGGGAGCTTCCTGGTCTATCCGCTGCAAGGCTTTTCGTTGCACTGGTACCAGGACTTCTTCGCCTCCGCCGAATGGATGCGCGCCCTGAAGAACAGCATCATCGTTGCCCCCGCAGCCACGCTGCTGGCCATGGTGTTCGGCACCCTTGCGGCCATCGGCCTGACCCGTGGCGACTTCCCCGGCAAGTCGCTGGTGATGGCGCTGGTAATCTCGCCGATGGTGGTGCCCGTGGTGATCATCGGCGTGGCCAGCTACCTGTTCTTCGCGCCGTTGGGCATGGGTAACAGCTTCACCTCGCTGATCCTGGTACATGCGGTGCTGGGTGTGCCGTTCGTGATCATCACCGTGTCGGCCACGCTGCAGGGGTTCAACTACAACCTGGTGCGCGCGGCGGCGAGCCTTGGGGCCTCGCCTCTGCTGGCCTTCCGTCGGGTGACCTTGCCGTTGATCGCCCCTGGGGTGATCTCCGGCGCGCTGTTCGCCTTCGCCACGTCGTTCGATGAGGTGGTGGTGACCCTGTTCCTTGCCGGGCCCGAGCAGGCGACCCTGCCACGGCAGATGTTCAGTGGCATCCGCGAAAACCTGAGCCCGACCATCGCCGCGGCGGCGACCTTGTTGATCGCCTTCTCGGTGATCCTGCTGCTGACCCTGGAGTGGTTGCGTGGGCGCAGTGAGAAACTGAGGACCCAGCAGCTAGGTTGAATCTTCGACGCGGGTGACGTGGGAGCGGGCTTGCCCCGCGATGGCATGCCGAATTCACGATCGCAATCGCGGGGCAAGCCCGCTTCCACGCCATCCGTTCGACCGTCTGCTGCGCCGGCGTTGATACCAATCAGCCCCGATCCGCTTCCCTGAGTTACAATGCGCGCCACCGTGATTCTGCCCAACAGGTGCGCCATGCAGCCCTACGCTATTGCCCCCTCCATTCTGTCCGCCGACTTCGCCCGCCTGGGCGAGGACGTCGACAAGGTCCTGGCCGCCGGGGCCGACATCGTCCACTTCGATGTCATGGACAACCACTACGTGCCCAACCTGACCATCGGCCCGATGGTCTGCAGCGCCCTGCGCAAGTACGGGGTGACCGCGCCCATCGACGTGCACCTGATGGTCAGCCCGGTCGACCGCATCATCGGCGACTTCATCGAGGCCGGCGCCACCTACATCACCTTCCACCCGGAAGCCACGCAGCACATCGACCGTTCCCTGCAACTGATCAAGGACGGCGGCTGCAAGGCCGGCCTGGTGTTCAACCCGGCTACCAGCCTGGATGCGCTGAAGTACGTGATGGACAAGATCGACATGGTCCTGTTGATGAGCGTAAACCCAGGTTTCGGCGGCCAGAAGTTCATCCCCGGCACCCTCGACAAGCTGCGCGAAGCCCGTGCCCTGATCGACGCCAGCGGTCGTGACATCCGCCTGGAGATCGACGGTGGCGTGAACGTCAACAACATCCGCGAGATCACCGCCGCCGGCGCTGACACCTTCGTCGCCGGCTCGGCGATCTTCAATGCCCCGGACTACAAGGAAGTCATCGACAAGATGCGTGCCGAAATGGCGCTGGCACGCGCATGAGCGGCTTCGAGCAGCTGTTCCCGGGGACACTGCCCAGGCTGGTGATGTTCGATCTGGATGGCACCCTGATCGATTCGGTACCTGACCTGGCCGCAGCCGTCGACCGCACGCTGCTCGAACTCGGGCGACCGCCTGCAGGCCTTGAGGCCGTGCGCCACTGGGTTGGCAACGGCGCCCAGGTGCTGGTGCGCCGGGCCCTGGCCGGCGGTATTGATCACGCCGCGGTGGACGATGCGCTGGCCGAGCAAGCGCTGGCGCTGTTCATGGAGGCCTATGCCGATAACCATGAACTCACCGTGGTCTACCCCGGCGTGCGCGACACCTTGCGCTGGCTGCGCAAGCAGGGTGTGGAGATGGCACTGATCACCAACAAGCCCGAACGCTTCGTTGCCCCTTTGCTTGACCAGATGAAGATCGGGCGCTATTTCCGCTGGATCATCGGCGGCGACACCCTGCCACAGAAGAAGCCCGACCCTGCAGCGCTGCTGTTTGTCATGAAAATGGCCGGCGTCAGCGCCGAGCAGGCGCTGTTCGTCGGCGATTCACGCAGCGACGTGCTAGCCGCCAAGGCCGCGGGGGTGCAGTGCGTCGGCCTGAGCTACGGCTACAACCATGGCCGCCCCATCGACGAGGAGTCGCCCAGCCTGGTGCTCAGCGACCTGCGCCTGCTGCTGCCCGGTTGCTTAGTCACCGACACTGGGATAACGTTGGCGGACCTTCAAGCCCCGCAAAGCAGAGACAACGACGTGGTGGTTACTGGCAAATTCTGGATGAAAGTCATCAAGGCCCTGGCCCGCTGGCGCTGGCGCGCCTGACTCCCGCCCGCCGGCGCCTGCCGGTACATCCGTTTGCCCGACCCCATTGCTGCTTGCCCCGAGGCTACACATGACCCGCGAAGAATTCCTGCGCCTGGCCGCTGCCGGCTACAACCGCATCCCCCTGGCCTGCGAAACCCTGGCTGACTTCGACACGCCGCTGTCGATCTACCTGAAACTGGCTGACCAGCCCAACTCCTACCTGCTCGAGTCCGTGCAAGGTGGCGAGAAATGGGGCCGCTACTCGATGATCGGTCTGCCGTCGCGCACCGTCATGCGTGTGCATGGCTACCATGTGAGCATCCTGCAGGATGGCGTCGAGGTGGAAAGCCACGACGTCGAAGACCCGCTGGCTTTCGTCGAGGCGTTCAAGGACCGTTACAAGGTCGCTGACATCCCAGGCTTGCCGCGTTTCAATGGTGGCCTGGTCGGTTACTTCGGCTACGACTGCGTGCGTTATGTGGAAAAACGCCTGGGCGCCAGCCCCAACCCCGATCCGCTGGGCGTGCCAGATATCCTGCTGATGGTCTCCGACGCGGTAGTGGTGTTCGACAACCTGGCCGGCAAGATGCATGCGATCGTGCTGGTTGATCCGGCCGAAGAACAAGCGTTCGAGCAGGGCCAGGCCCGCCTGCAAGGTTTGCTGGACACCCTCCGCCAGCCGATCACCCCGCGCCGCGGCCTGGACTTGAGCGGGCCACAGGCAGCCGAACCCGAGTTCCGCTCCAGCTACACCCGTGACGACTACGAAAACGCGGTGGGCCGGATCAAGGAATACATCCTGGCCGGCGACTGCATGCAGGTGGTGCCATCCCAGCGCATGTCCATCGACTTCAAGGCCGCGCCCATCGACCTTTACCGGGCGCTGCGTTGCTTCAACCCGACGCCGTACATGTACTTCTTCAATTTCGGCGACTTCCATGTGGTGGGCAGCTCGCCGGAAGTGCTGGTGCGGGTCGAAGACAACCTGGTGACCGTGCGCCCGATCGCCGGTACCCGCCCGCGTGGCGCCACCGAAGAAGCCGACCGGGCCCTGGAAGACGACCTGCTGTCGGATGACAAGGAAATCGCCGAGCACCTGATGCTCATTGACCTGGGCCGCAACGACGTGGGTCGCGTGTCCGCCACCGGCAGCGTGCGCCTGACCGAGAAGATGGTCATCGAGCGGTACTCTAACGTCATGCATATCGTGTCCAACGTCACCGGCCAGCTGCGCGAGGGGCTGACGGCCATGGACGCGCTGCGGGCGATTCTGCCGGCCGGTACCCTCTCCGGCGCGCCGAAGATCCGCGCCATGGAAATCATCGACGAGCTGGAGCCGGTCAAGCGCGGCGTCTACGGTGGCGCGGTGGGGTACTTTGCCTGGAACGGCAACATGGATACCGCCATCGCCATCCGCACTGCGGTGATCAAGGATGGCGAACTGCATGTGCAGGCCGGTGGCGGCATCGTCGCCGACTCGGTTCCGGCGCTGGAGTGGGAAGAAACCATCAACAAGCGCCGGGCGATGTTCCGCGCGGTGGCGCTGGCCGAGCAAACCTCCAAGTAGGTTGATAGGGGCCGCGGCGCGGCCCCAGACAACTCAGAAGTCCAGGCTCAACGCCACGCTCACTCCCTGCTGGCGCAACTCATCACTCTTGCGCCAGTTGTAGTTCCCCCGCAGGTTCACCCCCGGCACCAGTTCATGGCTCACCCCCAGGCTGGCCCGCGTCAGGTTGCTGTCCGGTGTATAGCCGGTGAGGGTGAAGTCGTTCGCCGGCAGGCTGGTCAGGTGCATGCGCAAGTCCTGCTGGTCATCCTCGAATTCATGCTCGCGGGCCACCTCGGCAAACAGCTTTGTCGTCGGCAGCAGTTGCACGCTACCCAGCAGGCCGGCTCCGAGCCGGCGCGACGTACGTTCCTGGTCGTCGAAACCGAGCGCCGTGGAGCGGCCGCTCTTCTCGTCGTAGCCATCGACCTTGACCCGCGCGTAGTCGGCACTGATGAACGGCGCCAGTTGCCAGTGGCTGCTCTCGGGCGCCAGGTTGTAGCCCACCCGGCCGGTGACGGCCCAGGCCTCGCCATCGGTGTCGCCTTTCTCGCTGCGGTCGTTCACACCCAGGGCGAGGGTGCGCTTGAGGTCGCGGTAATCCAGGTGACCGGCGGTCAATGCCGCATCAGCCCACCAGCGATCCTGGCGGAACTGGGCGAAGGCGCTGGCCAAGTAGCTGTCGAGCTTGTAGTCCGAATCATCCTGGCCCGCCTCGAGCTTTTGCCGGTACACACCGGCCGCCAGCCCCACGCGCCAGGCGTCGTCGAGCCGGTAGCTGCCGCCGAGGGTCAGGTTGTAGCCGCGCCCGTCACCACTGGCGGCGCTGCGCTGGCTGCCGAAATCCAGGTCCTGGCCGCCGGTGGCGACGAAGGCCTGCCATTGACCGACGGCCTGCCAGGGTGTCTGCCACTGGTTGCGCAGTTCATCCTGGTGGGCGCGGATACTGGCGTGGGCGATTTCCGGGAGCAGGGTCAGCTCCCACGGCGCGGCCAGGATCGAATAGGCATAGTCGGCGATCAGCTGCTGGCCGGCGATGGTCGGGTGTACCGAGTCGTTGAACAGCAACCGGGTCGGGTCCGGGGTCGTGCCGTTCAGCCCGTAGACCGGGTTGCCCACGCAACCGTCGCCGCTGTAGCAGGTGCCGACCAGGTTCTGGTCGGCGGCCAGGCCGAACTGGGCGGGGCTGGCGAGGGCCTCTTGCAGCAGGGTGGGAATGTTGAGCGGAATGATCTCGGCGTCGATCTGCCCGAGCTGGCTGACCAGCGACTGGTTGAACACGCTGGACAGTTGCGACAGCGGTCCTTGCTGGGGCGTGCCGCTGAAGTTCGGTGTCTGGCCCAGGTCTGGCAGCAACCAGACCATGATGTAGCGGGCTCCGCCCTGTTGCAGCGCCTGGGCGCTGGCCGCCAGGCGGGCACCTGCTGCGGCTGCGGTCGCGGGGCTGTTGACCAGGCCCTGGAGGAAGTCGTTGCCGCCACCGGTCAGGTAGTACAGGGCATTGGGGTCGGCGCGCAGGCCATTGGCCAGGTAACCGTCACGCTCGCGCAGGACCACCCCCGCGCCAGGGCGCCCGGGCGGGATGACGGCTTTCGAAGTGTCGGTGATCGAGTCGAGGATCTGCTGGGTGGTGTAGCCGCCCACGGCCCAGTTGTTGCCGTCGGGCGTGCCTTGCAGCTGGTTGCTGAGTGATGTCGATGGTCCCAGGGCAGTTCCCGAAAAGCCCAGCCTGCCCCCCAGGATCATCGGCGATACGGGCGCGTAGTTGCCATCGGCATCGCGGTTGGTGAAACGCATGCCTGGCGTGCCGCCGGTCAGGTCGGGAAACTGCCCGGCATCACTGAGGCTGTCGCCAAAGACGATGAGCGATGAATAAGGGGAGGGGCCGGCCATCGCCTGGCTGCAAGCCAGGGCGAGGATGCCGAGGGCGGAGAACAGGAAGGGAGTCTTGCGCATGCATGAATATCCTTTTCGTTGTTTTTATCGAAGCAAGCCGCATGACCTTAGCAAATCGCCGGTCTTCGCCCACCATCGCATTGGTTTCCCAGTGTTTACGGGCGTATTGCGCCCGTCGCCCCGGTAGGCTACTGTGCCCTGACGTATGAACGAGACCTACCCCGTGTTGATCGTCAGCAAACTCTTGATGCGCGTTATCAAGGCCGTCGCCCGTTGGCGTTGGCGCGCCTGACTTTATCTCTTGCCGGCATGCCCGGCCCGCTCCTGTTTGCCTTCCCTTCGCTTTAACCGCCGCTCACCGCGGAATTTTCCCGCGCCCATGGCAGCAGGGAAGGCTCGAATCAAAAGTCAGTATTCAAGAGGTTCGTTCCAGATGTTACTGATGATCGACAACTACGACTCCTTCACCTACAACGTCGTGCAGTACCTCGGCGAGCTCGGTGCCGAGGTCAAGGTCATTCGCAATGACGAAATGACCATCGCCCAGATCGAAGCCCTGAACCCCGAACGCATCGTCGTCTCCCCGGGCCCCTGCACGCCGAGCGAGGCCGGTGTGTCCATCGAGGCCATCCTGCACTTTGCCGGCAAGCTGCCGATCCTCGGCGTGTGCCTGGGCCACCAGTCCATCGGCCAGGCCTATGGCGGTGACGTGGTGCGTGCCCGCCAGGTGATGCACGGCAAGACCAGCCCGGTGTTCCACCGCGACCTGGGTGTGTTCGCTGGCCTGAACAATCCGCTCACCGTGACCCGCTACCACTCGCTGGTGGTCAAGCGCGACACGTTGCCCGACTGCCTGGAAGTGACCGCCTGGACCGCGCATGAAGACGGCTCCGTCGACGAGATCATGGGCCTGCGTCATAAAACCCTGAACGTGGAGGGGGTACAGTTCCACCCGGAATCCATCCTCACCGAGCAGGGACACGAGCTGTTCGCCAACTTCCTCAAGCAGACCGGCGGACGCCGTTAAGGACCGATCATGGAAATCAAGACCGCTTTGAGCCGCATTGTCGGCCACCTGGACCTGTCCACCGAGGAAATGCGCGACGTCATGCGCCAGATCATGACCGGCCAGTGCAGCGAGGCGCAGATCGGCGCCTTCCTCATGGGCATGCGCATGAAGAGCGAGAGCATCGACGAGATCGTCGGCGCGGTGTCGGTGATGCGTGAGCTGGCCGACAAGGTCGAGCTCAAGACCCTCGACGGCGTGGTCGACATCGTCGGCACCGGCGGCGACGGCGCCAACATCTTCAACGTGTCCACCGCCTCGGCCTTCGTGCTGGCGGCTGCGGGCTGCACGGTGGCCAAGCACGGCAACCGCGCCGTCTCCGGCAAGAGCGGCAGCGCCGACCTGCTGGAAGCTGCCGGCATCTACCTGAACCTGACTCCGGTGCAGGTGGCCCGCTGCATCGACAGCCTCGGCATCGGCTTCATGTTCGCCCAGACCCACCATACCGCGATGAAGCACGCCGCTGGCCCGCGTCGCGAACTGGGGCTGCGTACCTTGTTCAACATGCTCGGCCCGCTTACGAATCCGGCCGGTGTGAAGCACCAGGTGGTCGGCGTGTTCACCCAGGCCCTGTGCCGCCCATTGGCCGAAGTGCTGCAGCGCATGGGCAGCAAGCATGTGCTGGTGGTGCACTCCAAGGATGGCCTGGACGAGTTCAGCCTGGCTGCGCCAACCTTTGTCGCTGAACTGAAGAACGACCAGATCACCGAGTATTGGGTCGAGCCGGAAGACCTCGGCATGAAGAGCCAGAGCCTCCATGGCCTGGCGGTCGAGGGCCCGCAGGCCTCGCTGGAACTGATCCGCGATGCCCTGGGCCGGCGCAAGACCGAGAACGGCCAGAAGGCCGCCGAGATGATCGTGCTCAACGCGGGCGCGGCGCTGTATGCCGCTGATCACGCGATGACCCTGGCCCAGGGTGTAGAGCTGGCTCACGATGTCCTGCACACCGGCTTGGCCTGGGAAAAACTCCAGGAGCTGGGCGCCTTTACCGCGGTATTCAAGGTGGAGAACGAAGCATGAGTGTACCGACGGTGCTGGAAAGGATCATCGCCCGCAAGTTCCAGGAAGTGGCCGAGCGCAGCGCGCGGGTCAGCCTGGGTGAGCTCGAGCGCCTGGCCAAGGCGGCCGATGCCCCGCGTGGCTTTGCCAATGCCCTGATCGAGCAGGCCAGGCGCAAGCAGCCGGCGGTCATTGCCGAAATCAAGAAGGCTTCGCCGAGCAAGGGCGTGATCCGCGAAAACTTCGTGCCGGCGGAAATTGCCGTCAGCTATGAGAGGGGTGGCGCAACCTGCCTGTCGGTGCTGACCGACGTGGACTATTTCCAGGGCGCTGACATCTACCTGCAGCAGGCGCGTGCCGCCGTTTCGCTGCCGGTGATCCGCAAGGACTTCATGGTCGATCCTTATCAGATCGTCGAGGCCCGCGCCCTGGGTGCCGACTGCGTGCTGTTGATCGTGTCAGCGCTGGACGACGTGAAAATGGCCGAGCTGGCGGCCACGGCCAAGGACGTCGGCCTCGACGTGCTGGTCGAAGTGCATGACGGCGATGAACTGGAGCGTGCGCTGAAGACCCTCGATACACCGCTGGTCGGGGTCAACAATCGCAACCTGCATACCTTCGAGGTCAGCCTGGAGACCACCCTCGACCTGCTGCCGCGCATCCCGCGTGACCGTCTGGCGATTACCGAAAGCGGCATCCTCAACCGGGCCGATGTCGAGCTGATGGAAATCAACGAGGTGTACTCCTTCCTGGTCGGCGAGGCGTTCATGCGCGCAGAGCAGCCAGGGCTGGAGCTGCAGCGGCTGTTCTTCCCCGAGCAAGTGAAGAAGACTGTTCAGCAACTGGACTGATCGAACCGAAAGCCGGCGTTTTTGCCGGCTTTTTCATACCTGTACCGGCCTCATCGCGGGGGGGCGCCCCCCCCCCCCCCGGCGCGGTATTGGGGGGGGGGGGGGGGGGCCCCCCGGCGGCCGGGGGGTGGAAAAACAAAACAGTGGCGGGCGGCGGTGA